>JBBSUB010000033.1:0-25081 GCA_038235345.1 Chitinophagales bacterium | reverse complement strand
GCGTTGAACATTTTGGATGACATTGGCCATGGTAAATGTTTTACCACTTCCTGTAACACCTAAAAGGGTCTGGAACTTTTCTCCTTCCAGGATTCCTTTTGTGAGTTCTGCAATCGCCTGTGGCTGATCTCCGGCGGGTTTGTATAATGAGTTGAGTTGAAACGGCATAGGATATGCAATTTACGATGAAAAAGAAGAATACATTTTGAGAAACTGTTATAATATTGTTTCAATAATTACTACTTATCTACCTCTTTTCTTCTGGCCATCTTATAACATTGGAAGATCCAAAAATCAACCATATTTTGAATAGCTGGCTCTAATATTTCTCTTTTATTTAAACAGCTCCGGATGCATTTTATTCCAACCAGTCGCATCCTGGTATACTTTAGCGATGGCAAGTAACGTCGCTTCATCATAAAGTTTCCCAATCAAGGTAATTGTTGTGGGCATTTTATTTTTATCAAAACCTGTTGGGAAGATCACTGCGGGATGCCCGGTCAAATTTGTAATAGCCACCTGGCTTCCACCCCAGGTCGGACAAATGATCACATCATATTGTTCAATAACTTTATTCACTTCCTGCATTAAAACATAGCGATGCCGGTTCGCGTTTAAATATTCCGTAGCTGGGATAAACCGGGCGGCCCTAAAATAATTTGGCCAGGCATCTTTATCCTGGTGGGTCATTTTATCGTCCAAACCTGTCCGGGAAAAATCATCAAAAGCGGCAGAACTTTCCGCACCGATAACGATGCTCATCATGTTGAAATGATACACGCCGGAATCCGGGAAATTTATCGGGATCAATTTTGCGCCCGCTTTTTTAAACGCTTCCAAAACAGCGTTTTCATTTCCCATTGTATCTCTTTTATTGAAATAATTCTGTGCATAAGCAATCTTCATTTTAGACAAATCAATTTTCTCCTTGTAATTAAAAGGCATATTTACAGCGGATGCATCTGCTCCGTCCTGGATATTATCTATATTTCCTGTTTTGTTATTTGTAGATAATGTTTGATCGTTTCCATGCAGATAGTTAAAAACAATGGCGGCATCTTCCGCACTCCGGCAAATAGGTCCAGTTTTATCAAGTGTCCAGCTCAAGGTCATAGCACCTGACCGGCTTATGGAACCAAATGTAGGTCGTAAACCCGTAGCTCCACAAGCATTCGAAGGTGAAATAATGGAACCATGCGTTTCTGTTCCAATAGCAAAAGGTACTAATCCGGCTACTGTTGCGGCAGCAGAACCCGCAGAAGAGCCACTTGACCCTCTCAATAAATTCCACGGACTTTTTGTTTGTCCGCCAAACCAATAATCTCCCATCGCTAAAGCACCTAAGGTTAATTTCGCCACCAAAACAGCTCCCGCACCTTTTAATTTCTGATAGGCATAACTGTTTTCATCAATCACCTGGTCTTTGTATGGTTCAGCACCCCAGGTTGTTCTTGTTCCTTTTACAGAAAACAAATCCTTCAAACCATATGGAATGCCATGCAGTAAACCTCTGTACTTCCCCGACGCAATTTCTTTATCCGCCTGGGCAGCTTCTTTCATCGCTATGTCTTCCGTCAGTTCAATCACACATTGCAGTGTATCTCCATATTGCTTAAGCCGGTTTAGAAAAAACCTTGTCAAATCCACAGAGGTGATCTTTTTATTTTTAAGTAAAGAGGCAAGTTGTGGAATGGAATAAAATGCCAGGTCATTTTTATTAGCGGGAAGTTTTACACCATCCGGCAATGTAAAATGAACAGGCAATTGTTTCTTGTCAAATTTCATATAAGGCAATACAGGGCTGAAAGAAGTCGATAATGGCACTGAATTTCCCAGAGGAATGCGGTGCATTCTCTCGTAAATTTTTGTTCTGGATTGTACAGAACTTAATAAAGAATCATTTTTTGCTGGACTGAATTGAACATCAATTATTTTTTCAGCAGATTGGATATCCATTACCGATAGCTTATCCTGACAAACAGCCGGATTTGATAATAAAAGGAATCCTAAAACAATAAATAAATTTCTCATTAATAAAAGTTTTTAATAAAACGCATCTGCAATATATTTCTTTTATTGGTCCTACCTCTAACAGGATTTAAACAACCTGTTTTTTTCAGAGTAATTCAAAACATTCTCCCGATTCAATCCGTCCAGAAATTAGTCCGATTTTGTTGTTGCTCATTTCGACATTCTCATTTTTTTATCCGCAAGGAAAACCAACTATTATGATTTAATGGTTAAATCATTGTCCGAATTTTCAATTTATTTTATTGAAGAAAAAGGATATTAAAATAATTTTAATTTATTCAACATAATAAGATTAATTTCAAATATTCAAATTTAAAACTTCATTTTATGCCAAAATCAATCATGCTCCTAAAAGAGATTACCTTAGGTGTAATTCTTTTTTTTATCGCTGCTACAACAAGTGCTCAAAAAGGAACTATAAAAGGCGTCGTTACAAGTAGTTCCGGTCCATTAATCAATGCTTCCGTAATCATTGGGGAAATTAATGCAGGAACCACTACCAATAACAATGGGGAATTTTCTCTAAGTGTTATACCGGGAAGACATACCCTAAGCATTTCCTATGTAGGATATGAAACACAGGTTATAAAGGCAACTGTAAAGGCGAATGAAACGACTACCATTAACGCCACACTAGCTGCTGGTGCCACAGATAAAGAAATCGTTGTAGTGGGAAGCAGGGGCGTTGGCCGTACTAAATTATCTTCACCTGTACCTGTGGATGTAATATCGGTTTCGGAAGTAATCAATGATTTAGGCCAGGTAGATTTAAATCAGATTCTGAATTTTATTGCGCCTTCTTTCCAATCCTCCAAACAAACTGTAGCAGATGGAACCGATCATTTGGATCCGGCTCAACTTCGAGGCTTAGGAACAGACCAGGTATTGGTGCTTATCAATGGAAAAAGACAGCATCAATCTGCTTTGGTAAATGTGAATGGCACGGTCAATCGTGGCCAGGTTAGTACAGATTTGAGTGTGATTCCGGCAACTTCCATTGAAAAAATTGAAATATTAAGGGATGGTGCTTCTGCTCAATATGGATCAGATGCCATTGCAGGAGTTATAAATATTGTTCTAAAAAAGAAAACAGGCTTATTGGAAGCAAGTTCCAGTTATGGTATGTACGTTACAAAATATCCAAAAAATTATGCGCTTTTCAAAATGCTGGGAAAAGATGAAAATCCGGATGTGAATATTACTGATGGTAATACGTTCCAGGCATCATTAGGGTATGGTTTTAATATTGGAAAAGGGTATCTCACACTGAGTGGTGAGTATATTGACAGAAAGGCTACAAATAGAACCGGCACATATACAGGAGCAGTTTATCCTTCTGTAAATGGTGTAAATAAAGATGATTCAATAATGAATGCCCGGGGAACCGACCGTAATACATTTGATCTTCGTGCGGGAAATTCTGCCATGAAAAGTGGCGCAGGTTTTTACAACTTTGCCTATCCTGTGGGATTAAATGGTGAGATATATGCATTCGGAGGTTATAGCAAAAAGAAAGGAAACGCTACAGGTTTATACCGATATCCCGGAAGTATTCCCGGCAATGCCAAAATCTATGCAAGTAATGTTTTTGCATTATATCCAAATGGTTTTCTTCCTGAAATAAACTCAGACATTCAGGACTTTTCTACAACAGCCGGATTTCGCACCAAATTCAACGAATGGAATTTTGATCTGAGTAATACATATGGCATTAATACATTTGGATTCGGTGTCAGTAATTCAGCAAATTATTCTCAATTTTCGGTGCCTGGAAATAAGCAAACAACCTTTGAGGCCGGTGAATTAAAATTCTATCAAAATACAGTAAATGCAGATATTTCAAAAGGATTTAGAGTGCTGGAAGGATTAAATGTTGCAGGTGGATTGGAGTATCGCATAGACGGTTTTGGTATAAAATCAGGGGAAGAAGCCTCTTATAAAAATTATGATGTGCCTTCCGGTGCCTCAGCCGGTGCGCAGGTTTTTCCGGGATTTTTAAGCACGCTTGGTGGAGATAAAACCAGGAATAATATAGCTGTGTATGTAGATCTTGAGCAGGATTTTAGCAAACAATTTATGGTCGAAGGAGCTTTACGTTTCGAAAACTATAGCGATTTTGGTTCTACGCTAAATTATAAAATTGCCAGCCGGTATAAAATTACTGAAGACTTACTTATTCGTGGGTCTGTTAGTTCCGGCTTTCGTGCGCCGTCAATGCAACAGCGCTATTATGAAAAAACGAATACACTGTTTATTTCACAAGGCGGTAGTCTTGTACCCGTTCAGGCAGGAACTTTTACCAATGATAGTAAATTGGCCGGATTGTTAGGTATCCCTAAACTAAAAGAGGAGACAAGTAATTCCTATTCAGCAGGTATAGCAGCTAAACCATTTAAAGGATTTGAAGTAACAGTGGACGCTTACCTTATTGATATAAAAGATCGGATCATTCTCACAAATAATTTTGATGGAAAGACAAGTGCTCAAATAAAAACAATCCTTGATAATGCAGGAGCTAATACAGCCAATTTCTTTACGAATGCTGTTGATACAAGAGCAACCGGAGTAGAAGCTGTTTTCTCTTATAACACAAAATTAGGCAAAGGGCAATCTCTAACGACTTCACTTGCCGGCACCTTCATTAAAAACACCGTAAAAAAAGATGCGAATGGAAAACCCATCATACATGCCTCTGAAATTTTAGAAAATGGAGGACAACTGAAAAATTATTTTAATCGCGAAGACCAAAGCAGATTTGAAGATGCAAATCCGAAAAGTAAAATCAGTTTTTCTGCCAATTACAAAATGAACAAATTTGGCGTTATGTTGCGTTTCGTCCGTTTTGGAAAAGTCGTCTATAAAGATGGAGGAAACCAAACAGATCCTTTTAAAGAAAACATTGTGCTGAATTCTTTTACTGGAAAAATTGAATCAACCGATCAAACATTTTCAGAGAAAATCGTAACAGACCTTTCTTTATCCTACCAAATAAATCCTGAACTGTCTTTTGTGATCGGAGCAAATAATTTATTAAATGTGTACCCCGATATACAATCACATAGCAGCAATCAAAGTCTTGGAAGATTCATATATAGCAGGCGCGTAGAGCAGCAAGGTTATAATGGAGCTTATTATTTTGCGAGATTAAAACTGGCTATCAATACTAAAAAATAAAGGGTCGAAAAAAGAGATGAGTGTAAAAAGAGAGGGTTGTAAAAACCTTCTCTTTTTTTATTTGTTGATTATTCTATTTGGTAAAATAACAACCGGAGCGTTCATCAAAAGCCATTATATTTCCGGACATTTTGGAAAAATAAATAAGATTCCTAATCTGCGGTGTTTTTTTTCACCACAAATTATCTTTCGTCAAATATCTTCACAAATCTTCACAAATTTATTTGCTCTGCCAGACTTTTTCAACTGTTTTCAATCTATTTTAATCGGTAATCTTTTTCACCATTTGCTTATCCAGGCTATTTTTTCTTACAATCCAGGCGATCGTAAATGTGGGAATAATATCAAACCCGGGGGATATTTCCTCAATGATGGAGATTATTCCACCGATCATTCCAAATTTTTTCATTCCAAATAAATAAAAAAATAGAATCCCTGAAATAGGAGCCCAGATAAAATCAAATGTTTCGCCTAATACAGGCAGGAGATAACTGGCCATGCCCAGTAAATCAAGAATAATACAGGTAGTGAGACCAGGTAATTTAATGCTTTTCAATTAAAAAATAATTTATATAAAATAATATGTAATAGTCATAAGACTTAAAATAAATATCAAATTTACTTCCTTTAACTGTTAAGTTTTCGCTTTTTTATTGATAAGAACCTCAATTAGTGTAGCTTTGCACCCTTAAAAAAATTCGGGGCACAACAACAAACAATTGCTCCTTGCACAAATTACAATATGGATATCAGAAACATCGCTATTATAGCACACGTTGATCATGGTAAAACTACCCTGGTTGACAAAATCATTCACAGCACGAATATATTCCGGGACAACCAGGAATCGGGCGAATTAATTATGGATAATAACGATCTTGAAAGAGAGCGAGGTATCACTATATTTAGTAAGAACATTGCAGTAAACTACAAAGGCGTAAAAATTAATGTTATTGACACACCTGGTCACAGTGATTTTGGTGGAGAAGTAGAACGTGTATTAAAAATGGCTGACGGTGTGGTTTTGCTGGTAGATGCTTTTGAAGGCCCAATGCCTCAAACCCGTTTTGTTTTACAAAAAGCATTGCATTTAGGTCTTCGTCCTATTGTTGTAATCAACAAAGTAGATAAAGCAAACTGCCGTCCTGAAGAAGTTCATGATGCAGTTTTTGAATTATTTTTCAACCTGGATGCGACAGAAGAGCAATTAAACTTCACGACTGTTTATGGTTCAAGTAAACAAGGTTGGTTTAATACCTCTATGACTCCTACTGATAATATTTTCCCTTTATTGGATGTTGTTCTTGAAAAAGTGCCGCCACCAGCTCATGAGCCGGGAACATTACAAATGCAAATCACTTCTTTGGATTATTCTTCTTTCCTTGGAAGGATCGCTGTAGGAAGAGTTGCCCGCGGAACGATCAAAGACAATCAGAATCTTTCCCTGGTGAAACTGGACGGAAAGGTTCAAAAAACCCGCGTAAAAGAATTATACGTATTTGAAGGATTAGGAAAAAAGAAAGTTACAGAAGTAAATGCCGGCGATATTTGTGCTGTAGTAGGAATCGAAGGATTTAATATTGGTGAAACATTGGCTGATTATGACAATCCGGAAGCACTGGAAGTAATTAGTGTAGATGAACCAACAATGAATATGCAGTTTAGCATTAACAATTCTCCTTTCTTTGGAAAGGATGGCAAATTTGTTACCTCCCGTCATCTGAAAGACAGATTAGAAAAAGAATTGGAAAAAAACCTGGCACTCCGTATCAGTCCTACAGAAAGTGCTGAGCGTTTTATGGTTTACGGACGTGGTATTTTGCACTTAAGTGTTTTGGTTGAAACTATGCGTAGAGAAGGATATGAAATGACCGTTGGTCAGCCACAGGTAATCACCAAAGAAATAGATGGCAAAAAACATGAGCCATATGAAATATTGGTTGTAGATGTTCCGGCTGAACATAGTGGCCGCGTGATTGACCTGGTTACACAACGTAAAGGTGAAATGCTGATTATGGAAAGTAAAGGAGAAATGCAACATCTTGAATTTGAAATCCCTTCAAGAGGATTGATCGGATTGCGTTCTAATATGCTGACCAATACTTCCGGTGAAGCTGTTATGGCCCATCGCTTCCTGGATTACAAACCATGGAAAGGACCTATTCCCGGACGTGGCTACGGTGTTTTGATTTCTAAAAACACAGAAAGAACAACTGGTTATTCAATCGATAAATTACAGGATAGAGGCCGTTTCTTCGTGGATCCGGGAGAAGAAGTTTATGCAGGACAGATCATCGCTGAAAATATTAAACCAGGAGATCTTGTCGTAAATGCTACAGAAGCTAAGAAATTGACAAACCATCGCGCGAGTGGAACAGATGATGCTTCCCGCATTGCACCGAAAACTCAATTCAGCCTGGAAGAGTGTATGGAATATATTCAACAGGATGAATGTATTGAAGTAACTCCAAAAGCCATCAGAATGCGTAAGGTTAATTTGAATGAAGATGATAGAAAGAAAGTGCAGAAATCACAGGGTGCTGAAGCATAAGATAATAAAACATTGAGTTTATTTTGATATAATTCCAGTCGACGAGGCTGGAATTTTTTTTTGATTCAAAATAAGTTACTAAAAGTGTTGATTAAAGATAGTGTCCTCTTAAGGAATGAATATTTATTCGACCCTCTTTTATGCTGTAAATGAATCTATGCTCAGTATTATACGTCTGGACCATTTTCCGGACAAATTATATTTTAAAGCTTCTGGTTTTCCTATTCCTTTATATGGGGTCTCCGCTATATTTAAAAGTAGATTTTGAATTCTACTTTTAAGAACATCATTACCTGATTTTTTCCAATATTCCAGGTCTTTCATTGCTTCTAAGTCAAAATCTATTTCCATAAATCTTCAACCTTAATTGTTGTGAACTTACCCTCTGAAAAATTTTTTTCACTCCTTTTTATCTTCGCTACAAATTCCGGATTATATGAACTTTTTACCTCTTTACTTTTTTTAAAAGGAATTTTCATTGCCTTAAGAATAATTTCTAAAGCATCTACCTGTTCTTTATTTTGCGGTTGTATTGTAATTGCTTCCATTTTTAGTTTTTTACACAACTACAAATATGATTATTAAAACTATCATTATCAAAAGCACAGCATATCAAATGAATTTCTACTCCGATTGCTGGCACGCTTAACATTTTGAATGAATTATATTTGTTGCAACATTTTTTCAATAAAAAATTAAACCATGAATTTAGACGACCTGAATTTTCTTCCCGAATGGAATGATGAAAATTATGATGATGAAGACGAAGAGGGAGAAGGTTGGAAAAAAAGGGAAGGTAGAGAAGCCGCAAAAGCACTATATCTTAAATGGCGAGATACATTTGGGTTAATCTAT
The DNA here is from genome assembly GCA_038235345.1 of Chitinophagales bacterium. GTDB lineage: Bacteria > Bacteroidota > Bacteroidia > Chitinophagales > Chitinophagaceae > Ginsengibacter. The sequence goes on along the minus strand of JBBSUB010000033.1, from coordinate 16,470 downwards.
GCCTTCGCAGACGATCTGGCGACTGATTCGGAAGATGGCTCATCTGGTACGCATGAGCAACTTGTCAAAAGCCTGATTATTGAAAATTCCCTGATTATTGGAGCAAAATTAAGGGGAGCTATGGCTGTTGATCTGTATATCCTTAAAATGGAAAATGCAGCTATTATTCGCACGAATGCCCTGCAGTTAATGGAACAGGTAAGATTTGCTGTCTTAAGTAATTTTGCAGAAGAAGATTATAATAATGTGATCCAGGATTCCATGGATGAATTCCGAATGCTTTTTAAAGACTGGGTAGCAACCTTTAGAAAAGATGACATTGAGGATGATTGGGGCTTGTTTCTATAATTTAATAATATATTCATTCTGAGCTCTCTTATTGTTCGGCATTTAGAATTCTGCTCATGGTTTGTACACTTTAAATAAATATTCTGGTCCATTCAAAAAGCCATCAGTCTTTAAGAAGGGTGCATTTCAAATTGTCGCGGGTTGGTGCGGACGCCAACCCCGGGAGACGCTCCGTGAGCGGTGTCTTCACCGCTCAATGTCAACGTGACGATGCGACATATTGAAATGCAACTTTAAAGAGCAACTCAAAAAGTTCTAAACAATAATCTTTATCTTCGTCTTTTAAAATTTATGAAAAAGATACTATTCACATTCATTTTGCTGGCAAGTTTCACCCTTCTATATTCCACAGTAGAAGCTCAATGTTCTATTTGTCAAAAAACAGTTATGCAGTCTGGTACCAAACCTGCTAAAGGGTTTAATACAGGAATATTATTTTTGATGTCGGTTCCATTTGCTACAATAGGTGTGATAGGCTACAAATGGTGGAAGGCCAGTAAATAAAAAAATTCTCACCAATTATCATGCATATTTTTTGACAAATTGGTATAAATTAAATTCCCCTATTTTCAGGAGTTCTTCAATTTCTATTTTCATCTTCTCAAGGTCAATTTCTTCCATTTTTTTATTTTGGATCACGGACCAAACTCTTTGTGTAATTAATTCGACATGATTCCGGCTAAGTGAATCAAATTTCCAATTTTTTATTATTGTATACAATTCTGACACTCCTTCTCTTTTGGAAGCAATGGTTTTAAGAACAGGTGTTCTCCCCATTTTGTTATTAAAAGCAGGACTCAACATTTTTTTCAGGTGATTATAAAAAATATCCGCGCCCGGACGGTCGGATTTATTCACCACAAAAATATCTGCAACCTCCATTAATCCAGCTTTCATTGTCTGGATAATATCTCCTGCTTCCGGCACAAGCATAACAACAGTAATATCTGCCAGGCCGGCAATATCTACTTCGCTTTGTCCAACTCCGACTGTTTCAATGATCACATAATCAAACCCGGCTGCCTTCATCAGGTCGGCTATTTCAATGATCTTAGGATGCAGGCCACCTAGTGCTCCCCGGCTTGCAAGCGAACGGATAAATACATTTGGATGAGTATACCATTCACTCATCCGGATTCTGTCGCCAAGGAGAGCACCTTTATTAAAGGGGGAGGAAGGATCTATACAAAGCACACCTATTTTTTTATTATCTGCAACCATTTTCCCGATAAGCGCATCCGTCATAGAACTTTTTCCCGCACCGGGTGGACCCGTAATTCCAATTATTTTGGAAGAAGCAGGGGGAATTTGCATTAATAAATCCTCATAACCAGGCAGCTCATTCTCAACGAAAGAGATTGCGCGTGAGAGGGTTTTAAAATCCCCGCTTTTAAAAAGTTTAGTAAATGGAAACTCTGATTTCATTTTCTTCATTTAAAATAACCGGCAAACTTCTGCAATGTAGTCATCAAAAATAGAACGCGATTATTTCATAGAGAAATCAGCCCATTTTTTGCCTTTTTTCGTAAATAAGGCATTGCATTTGTTTTCTAAACAAAGTAGCCAAATAGCCAAAAGCCGTTTTTTATCCTAACCTAATTAATAATAATGATCAACTTCATACCTGTTTTTCCATTGTCTATTGTCGTGTTTCCAGCTGAAACACTGAACATACATATTTTTGAGGCTAAATACCGTCAAATGATCTCTGATTGTATTGAATTAAAAAAGCCCTTCGGATTGATAACAGTATTAGATAATAAAGTGCAGGATCACGGGACTTTAATGGAAATCATTGAAGTAACAAAAACATACGATACAGGAGAAATGGATATTAAAACAAAGGGTAAAAAAGTATTCAAGACCCTGGAACATATTGTTCAAATACCGGATAAATTATATTCCGGCGCGATTGTATCCTATCCAAAAAACCAGGTAAAAGGAAAAAGGCTCATGATGGTTAAGCTTATTTCTTTAATGAATGTGCTTCATGATTTGCTTAAATTGAAAAATCCGCATAAAAAAGAAGCTAGTGATCTTTGGAGCTATGATATAGCACATAGTGTGGGGTTAACGCTGGAACAGGAATATGAGTTGCTTGCATTTACCAATGAACTTCACAGGCAGGAATACTTGCGGCGGCATTTTTCTGAAGTAATTCCGGTTGTGATAGAAATGGAAGCTTTAAAAAGAAAAATTAAATTAAACGGGCATTTTAAAAACATATCAGGATTTAATATTTCATAATTTCCGGGTAAAATTATTTACTTTTCGCTTTTTACTAAAACCATGACTATATTTTGAATTCGACTACTCTATGTTTTGATTTTGGAAATACCCGTGTAAAATGCGGTGTGTTTATTAAAGGTGAGTTAACAGAGGTTATTCAAATGCTCACCATGAATGTACCCGGAATCAGAGAAATCACTGATCGCTTTAAACCTCAGTGCTCCATTTTATCTTCCGTAATAAATCATGATGAAGAAATTGAAACCTTTCTTGCAAAGGAAACCCATTTTATAAAGTTGGATGCTTCTACAAAATTGCCTTTTACGTCGCCGGTAAACAAGCCAGCTACCATAGGCGCAGACAGGCTGGCTCTTTCTGCTTTTGCAGTTCATACGTATCGTAAGCAAAATACATTGATTATTGCATTGGGTTCCTGCATAACCTATAATTTTATTAATAAATACAATCAATTCCTTGGAGGGAGTATTTCACCAGGGCTTGAAATGCGTTTTAAATCACTACATGCTCTAACCGCAAAACTCCCGCTCATAAAGATTGCACAGGGAAAAGACTGGCATTTCCCTTTGATCGGATACGATACTGAAACGAATATTTTAAGTGGTGTCGTGTTAGGAATGGCTGCTGAAATTGATGGAATTATAGATGCTTACAAAGAAAAATTTGAAAAATTTAACGTGCTTTTAACCGGAGGCGACACACACAATTTTGTGCAGCACCTTAAAAACAAGATATTTGCCGACCCCTACCTGATCCTTAAGGGCCTATATGCAATCAGTCAATACAATCATGAAAATAAATTATAAAATTATCTGCCTACTGCTTGCAGCTTCACCCTTGTTCACTTTTGCGCAGGAAAACTCACCTTATTCCAGGTATGGAATCGGTAATTTAATTCCACAAGGAAATATTGTTAACCGCTCTATGGGAGGAATTTCTGCAGCCGTAAGTGATGCTACGTTTTTAAATACCGTTAATCCTGCTGCTCCGGCAAATTTAATTTACACGACACTTGATATTGCCCTGGAGTATAATGGAAGAAACATGATTGATAATAATACCATAGGAAATTATCGTTCTAACAACGCTATTATATCATACCTGCAAGTTGGTTTCCCATTATTGAACGGAAATAAAAAAGCTTTCAAAAATCAAGTGATGTGGTCAGCCAATTTTGGTCTGAAACCCATTTCCAAAATAAATTATAAAATAGAAACAAATACAAATAATAATACAGGAAATGTTCAAAATTTGTATGAAGGATCCGGCGGACTTAATGAAGCCTTTGTAGGAACTGCCTTAAAAATAAAAAATTTAAGTCTGGGTGTTAGTACAGGTTATTTGTTTGGTGAAAAAGATTATAGCAATCGCCTCATATTTAAGAATGATTCCGTGGCCTATTACAAAGCGAACTATGAAACAAATACCCGTTATGGTGGTATGTTTCTTAAAGCAGGCGCACAATATGGTTTTAAAATAAAAGAAGGTATGTTTCGCTTAGGAGCCTATGGTAATTTAAAAGGAAATTATACAGCAAGTAAAGATCGAAAGGTCGAGACATTCAGCTATGATCAGAATGGAAGTGTTACACGAATTGATAGCGTGTATAGTGAGTCAGGAGTGAAGGGAAAAATAAATCTGCCTTCCACAGTAGGTGCAGGTTTTTCTATAGAGAAACAACACGTTTTAATCGGAGCTGATTTCGAAACGACGAATTGGGATGATTATACCTTTTTTGGTCAAAAGGATGCTGTTACAAATAGTTGGGTAGCCAAAGCCGGTATACAATACTTACCAGCCTCCACCAACACAAATAAGGGGTATTTTAATTTCGTAAAATACAGAGCGGGTTTTTCTTTCGGCCAGGATTATATCAATGCTGATGGTAAACTTCCGGTATATACAGTGAGTGCAGGAGCAGGATTTCCCTTAAAATTAAGAAAGTCATTTTATGAAAGACAAAGTAGTGTTTTAAATGTTGGATTTGAATACGGAAACCGTGGAAATAAAAACAATTCTATTAAGGAAAATTTATACAAAATAAGTTTTGGATTATCTTTAAATGATATTTGGTTCATACGGCAAAAATATCAATAAAGTTGATTCAGGATCCATTTCCTGATGGTTGAATTACAACATGAAATTAAACACACTCCATAAAACAATCTTTTTAAAAGCAGCACTTATTTTGTGCTGCTTTTTTATTATCTCCTGTGAAAATACGGAAGCAGATCTTCAAAAATTTTCCGCAAATAAAACCATAGCAATAGAAGAAGCCAAAGAGGTAAAGATCATTTACACCCTGGGAGAAAAAACAAGTGCACGTCTGATTGCACCACTGATGCTACGGCATCAAACAGCTACTCCTTACCTGGAGTTTACGAAAGGCGTTCATGCAGATTTCTTTGATGACAGCCTGAGAGTTGAAAGTAAACTCGATGCACATTATGCAAAATATATCGAAACCGAAAGCAAAGTCTTTTTAAGAGACAGCGTGGTCGTTTTCAACGTTATGGGTGATACCTTATTTTGTACAGAACTTTATTGGGACAGGAATATTCCCGGAAGTGAATTCCATACAGATAAGCCAGTAAGAATCCGAACTCCCACACAAATTATTGACGGTGACGGCTTAGACGCTCCCCAGGATTTTAAAAGCTGGCATATCATAAATGGCAGGGGAATTGTAAGAGTTCCAGCGGGAGAATTTCCTTAATAAATCAATCGCCCATTTCAATTATTTATAAGAAATATTTGACTTTTCCCAAAATCGTTAAATAGAATTCTTAACTTCCATCCATTAAAAATTATTTGATGGAATATAGAAGATTAGGCAAATCAGGTCTAAAACTAAGTATCGTAAGTTTTGGGAGCTGGGTAAGTTTCAAAAAACAAATTGATGACAGTAAAGCAGATGAGTTAATGAGCCTTGCTTACGAACATGGCATTAACTTTTTTGATAATGCAGAAACCTATGCGGATGGAGAAAGTGAAAAAATGATGGGCCGCGTTTTGAAAAATAAAAACTGGGACCGAAGTTCTTACGTAGTTTCTTCAAAGGTTTACTTTGGACGTTATGGCAAAAACTTCAAACCAAACCAAAAAGGGTTGAGCCGGAAACATGTTATGGAAGCCTGTGACGAAGCACTGGGACGGTTACAGGTAGACTACCTCGATCTTTATTTTTGCCACCGGCCGGATAAGGAGACACCGATTGAAGAAACTGTTTTTGCCATGAATACTTTATTAAATCAGGGGAAAATATTATATTGGGGCACAAGTGAATGGAGTGGCGTGGAGATCATGGATGCACACCGGATAGCTGAAAAATATAATTTGATCGGACCGGTGATGGAACAACCACAGTATAATTTATTTCATCGGGAAAAAGTAGAAAAAGAATTTGAGCATATATACGATACCGTTGGTCTTGGTACCACTATCTGGAGTCCTTTAGCTTCGGGTTTGCTAACAGGAAAATATAATAATGGAATTCCTGAAGGTTCCCGTTGGCAACTGGAAGAATTCTCGTGGCTCACAAAAAGGTGGTTGAAAGAAGATAATATAGAAAGAGTTAAGCGACTTGGTGAATTGGCAAAAGAATTGGATGTTTCTACTGCAGCTCTTTCCATAGCCTGGTGTATTTCCAATCCAAGAGTTACAACAGCGATATTAGGAGCTACAAAAAAAGAACAACTTTTACAAAACCTGGACGCCGTTAAAGTTAAAGAAAAGCTTACAACGGAAATTTTAGAAAAAATTGAACATATCATGCAAACAAAGCCGGATATGCCTAAACAGGCATAAATATTTTAAATCATAAAAAATAAATTATCATGAGTAAGTATGCAAACGCCCATTGGCAAGGAACAGGAAAAGAAGGAATAGGAACTTTAAGCACTGAAACAAGTGCATTATCGAATGCTCCATTCACATTTGCCACACGGTTTGGCGAAGCAAAAGATGGTACGAATCCTGAAGAACTCATTGCAGCAGCCCATGCAGGTTGTTACACAATGAAGTTTAGTATTCTATTAAATGAAGCGGGATTCACAGCCGACAGTATAGATACAAAATGCGATATTACATTTGGGGATGGAGCCATTTCCAAATCACACTTGACAGTGACTGCAAAGATTCCCGGCATTTCTGAGGAAACATTTCAGGCATGTGCGAAAGATGCAAAGGAAAATTGCCCGATCTCAAAAAGTTTGAATTCTTCTATTGATATTTCCATGGATGCAACTTTAGAAAGTTAAATTTGATTCGGTGATAGGAAACAGTTTGTTGTTTATAGTTTAGATCTATATTCCTGTAAACAGACCTTTGGCATTTAGTTTAGCTATTAGCTACTAGCAATTGGCTCATTACTGATTGCTGGCAGCTAAAAGCTTACAGCGTTTCCGCTCTTAAAACAATCCATCCCTTAATTGCTTCCACTCCTTTATATTTGCATTTCAAAATGATTTTTTTCCATTGACTAGTATCACAAAAGACCGTTCAGCATTACTTAAAAGAATCCGGGGACAACAAACCGAAGGTGGTGAAATGAGTTTCATAGAACACCTGGAGGTTTTGCGCTGGCACCTGGTTCGCTCAGCCATAGTACTTGTCATAATTGCTATTGGGGTTTTTATAAATGTGGATTACGTTTTTGACAATATCATATTTGCTCCGGCTAATTCCCGGTTTATTACCTATAGCGTACTTTGCAATCTTAGCCACACGCTTCATTTAGGGGATGCCTTATGTATGCCGCCTATCGATATTAAACTACTGGGAAGTACCGTTAGCGGCCCTTTTATGTCAGCGATCAGTATCTCTTTTTTAGGAGCTGTGGTTATTGCCTTCCCTTATTTACTGTGGGAAATTTGGCGGTTTATTAAGCCGGCATTATCCAATAAGGAAATAAGCTATGCGCGAGGAAGTATTGGCTGGGTATCTTTATGTTTTTTCTCCGGCGCTGCGTTTGGGTACTTCTTATTAGCCCCGTTCACATTTAACTTCCTGGCCAATTTTCATTTAGGTACTATGGGGGCTTATCAATATTTACCAACTTTGGATGATTACATTGATACCCTCTCATCGTTGATTCTTGGTTGTGGTGTAGCCTTTGAGCTTCCTGTATTAGCTTACGTACTTTCAAAATTGGGAATTGTCACTCCAAAATTATTAAAGGAATACCGTAAGTATGCATACATAATCATCCTTATTTTAGCCGCCGTTATCACTCCTTCTCCTGATTGGACAAGTCAGATGATCGTAGCAATTCCGCTATTGATACTTTATGAAATCAGCATTATTATCAGTAAAAGAGTAAAAGCACAGAAGGAGGTGGAAGAGAAACAGTGGGAGTAAAGGTTTAAGGTATCAGGTATCAGGTATCAGGTATCAGGTTTTAGGTTTTAGGTTTTAGCCTTCAGCCTTCAAAAAAACGTTAAATCAACTCAATATTTTTGTTACTACAGGCGTTTTAAATACATTGCATAACGTCTATGAAAATGAAATACGCCTTTCTCCATCTGAATTTGGGAATAGTTATCTCTATATTATTCCTCTCCTTTATACCTGTTTCGGTAAAAAAGAATGATTCTGTTCCCAGAAAATTACAAAGTGATTTCCACATTGTCATTTCCAAAAAAACGTATGAATTAAAAGTATATGATAGTGAAGGCTGGTTTGCAACCTATCCTTGCGTCTTCGGTAGTAATGATTTGACAGATAAATTGATGGAAGGAGATAAGAGAACGCCGGAAGGCACGTACAAAGTAATCCTAAAGAAGAAAAATGCCAAATGGGCTTTTGAACTTTTATTGGATTATCCAACAGCTGAAAACAAAAGAAAATTTAATGAAAGAAAATCAAAAGGACTCATCCCCCGCAATGCAAATATTGGCGGGGGCATAGCCATTCACGCTACACGCCCGCAAGAGGAATGGACAGTTGATCATTTTCAAAACTGGACAGATGGATGTGTTTCCCTTAAATACACTGAAGCAAAAGATTTGTTCAGTTATATTGATGTAGGAACAACGGTTACGATTACGAAATAAGCCATCAGCTTTGAGCTACCAGCTGAGAGCCTTGTACTTTGAGTTTGGATTTATCAGCCTTCGACTTTAAATATTGAGAATAAGCCTTTCAGCTTCTCATTGCTCATAGCTTATTTGCTCACAGCTTTATCACCTTCTATATTTTCCCTGGAATAAGCCAATATTATAACCCGCACGGATTACCGGAGTACTTCTGCCCAAATCATCAACGTAAGGTGAATTTTTATCACCACTTATATCCCACATGACAGAAATAAAATAATAGGTATTATTTCCCTTCTGACGACCACCGGCATAACCACCGCCGACTAATAAACTTCCGGCACTCAATGTGGATTTTTCGTCCGGAAGATTACTGGATGACACTGGAATGTATTTTTGTTTAATAAAATTATATTCATATTGAGCAGTTGCAAAAATCATACTGATGGGAAAAAGGCGCACAAAGGCTCCCGGTCCATAAGTAGTTTGCCGTAATTTATCACCCCTGACAAAATTATCTCTTTGGGATATATAATTTACATTAAAATTCACTCCTGCATCAAGCCAGTCGGTCAAACTGTAACCCAATTGTGGGGTAGCACCTAAAGCAGTATAATTATTAGAAAATCCAACATTTATACTTCCCCCGGAGAATAATTTTTCCTTTTTAAATCCTGGCATAGGCTCATCCTTTATTTCCTGCGCGAATGCCTGCAGGCAAAAGGGTATTAATAAGACCAATATTGACTTTTTCATATCTAAACTTTAAAATTAAAATAATGGTGGGCGAAAATACTTAAACAACTATCTAACAAATAGTTAATTACACTTTATAAATTGTCAATCAAAAATCTTACCAGCGTTGAGTATGCCATTTGGGTCAAACGTTTTTTTGATTCCCTGCATTAATTCTATTTGTTTTTCGTTGAAGATAATATCCATATAACTTTTTTGGACCAACCCAATTCCGTGTTCCCCGCTTAACGTTCCGCCTAATTCCTTCACCAATTGAAAAAGTGCGCGTAAAGATTTTATGATCTCCGGATCGTCCTGGCTATTTGCTGTTCCTTCTTTTTTTATCCTTATATGCAAGTTTCCATCGCCTGCATGGCCATAACAAACAGCTTTGAAACCATATTCAAGACCTAATTTTTTCACACCTTTAATTAAAGCAGGTAGTTGATATCTTGGAACCACTGTATCTTCTTCTATGGTAAATCCATCAATCTTTACCGCCTCTGCCACCCTGCGCCTCAATTTCCATAACTCTGCTTTTTGTACACTATTATCCGCGAAATAGATTTCACCACAATCAAATTGTAATAGCAATTCTGAAATAGCTTCCATTTCCGACATTAAAGTATCCAGATGATTGCCATCTACTTCTATGATTAAATGCGCCGCCACATCATCTGTTAAAGGCACCATACTACCGCCTACAAATTCAGTAACAATCTTTAATGCATCTACTTCCATCAATTCCAAAGCGCTCGGTGTGTAACCGGCTCTGAAAATAGCGCTCACGGCTTCACTAGCCTTTTCTACACTATTAAATGGCACAAGCATCAGCAAATCATGTTGCGGATGCGGAATCAGCTTTAAAACAATCTTTGTAATGAATCCTAAAGTTCCTTCACTGCCAACTATTAATTGGGTTAAATTATATCCGGTTGAATTCTTTAAAACATTTGCTCCTGTCCAAATAATTTCTCCCGTCGGAAGCACGATCTCAAGATTGAGAACATAATCCTTTACTACGCCATATTTCACCGCTTTTGGGCCGCCACTGTTCTCTGAAATATTTCCACCGATAAAACAAGAGCCACGGCTGCTGGGATCAGGAGGATAAAATAATCCCCTTTCTTTCACTGCATCCTGTAATACTTCTGTAATGACACCTGGTTCGGTAATTACCTGTAAATTCTTCTCATCTATTTCTATAATTTGATTCATTCTCTCCGTAGAGATCAGTACGCCTCCTAAATTGGGCAAAGCACCACCACTTAGTCCTGTTCCAGCACCACGCGGCGTTACAGGAATTCTAAATTCATTACACAATTTCATGATACTGCTGATTTCTTCCGCAGTTTTAGGTTTCAAAACTACTCCCGGCATAAAATGAAGACTTTCCGTTTCATCATGGCCATATTTATACATGTCTTCATTTGTAGTAATCACATTTTCAGGCCCACAAATATTTTCGAAAAAGCCTAAATGATTATCTGTCAAAATTCCCTTTTCTGTTGTTGTATTCATTATTTGTTTTTTATAAAATCAGCATAAGAGGACTGATCCTTAAAGAATATTCTTCTGAAAAAATTATCAACCGCAAAAGTAAAGACAATTTTAATAGGTATTAGGTTTCAGGTTTCAGGTTGACAGCTACCAGATTTTAGGTGTTTGGTGTTAGGTAACAAATCGGGCAAAATCGCGTAATCCGTGCCCAAAATTGGTGTTTTAAATTTTCTACATTCATGAAATCCGTTCGTATTTTCCTTTTATAAATTCGTAATTTTAAATATTAAATAATAATCTCTATTTTGGTTGCAATGAAAAAAAATTTACTCTTTTCCCTGGCATTGACAATTCTTTTTTTGAGTTCCTGCTCTATTTCTAAAAAAATTGACCGCTCCGCAGAAAATGGAATCTTAAAAAACCCGGCATTCCTGCCTGCTTTTACAGGAATAAGCGTATATGAACCTGCTACAGGAAAATACTGGTATAATCACCTGGCAGAAAAATATTTTGTACCGGCAAGCAACACAAAACTTCCTTCCTGCTTTGCCGTTATGAAATACCTGGGTGATAGTATACCGGGAATACAATATAGAATTGAGAATGATTCCACAGTAATAATACGTGCTACAGGTGATCCAACTTTCCTGCATCCGGATTACAAGAATCAACCTGTTTTTGATTTTTTGAAACGGTTTAAGAATATCAAAATTGAGCGGCCAGCCTTTTCCCGTTTTCTTGGAAACGGATGGTCATGGAATGACTATACTGAGTACTATATGGCTCAAAGAAGTGCTATGCCCATTTATGGAAATGTGATAACCGTAAAAACAAATGGCCAAAAATCACTGGATATTTCACCGGGCTTTTTTGCCTTTTCCTCAAAAACAGAAGGTAATGTACAAAATGGTTTCAGCCTGACTAAAACCTGGGATACCAATACATTTGTTTTTCTTCCGGGTCAGAGTAGAAAAGTGGAAATCCCTTTTGTTCCGGATAATAATACCCTCCTACAGTTATTAAAAGACACGCTAAAATCAACCATTACATTTATAGACCAGGCAGGTGAATTGGGTAAAGTGATATACTCCCAACCTGTGGATTCCATGTTAAAGCACATGATGTACAGGAGTGATAATTTTTATGCAGAACAATCACTCTTAATGGTTAGTAACAAGGTTTTAGGTTACATAGATGAAAAGAAAATAATTGACACTCTTTTAAAAACAGATTTTAAATCTCTCCCACAGGTACCAAAGTGGGCAGATGGTTCCGGGTTGAGCAGATACAATAATTTTTCTCCACGGGATTTTATTACCATTCTCCTCAAAATGAAAGAGGAATTCGGAATGGAAAGAATAAAGACGATTTTACCTACGGGCGGAACAGGAACCATTAGCAGTTATTACCTGGCAGACAGCGGAAGCATTTTCGTAAAAACGGGAACGTTGAATGGGGTTGTAGCTCTTAGTGGGTTTCTGTATACGAAGAAAAATAAATTGCTGGTATTCTCTGTTCTAGTCAATCACCATTATAGTTCTTCAGCGTCCATTCGCAAAGGTGTTGAAGAATTTGTACAAAGTCTTCGTAATAATTATTAGTGAACTTCTTTTTGAAAATTGCATTATTTAGTCTAATTTTATTGGCGATGCAATTTTTATTTACCATAAAAGATTTTTCTTTTTTCAGAATACTTAATTCTGATAGGGTAAGTCATCGCTTTACCTTTAAAACGGTTTTTAAAGAGCTGCTTTTATCAAATTACAAGGACTTTCAAACGACTGTCCCGCTCTATCTTAAATAGTCGCGGGCGTTTATTTTCATTTTATATTTTTTCCAGGCAAATTTTATTCAATAACTGAATAAATTTTTTTTTCTAAAATACTTTAAAAGTCTTTAAATATTCTTTTTCACACTATCAAAATAAATCAAACAAAATCAATACAATCATAAAAAACAAATAATCATGGCTACGAAAACAATTACCGCCGAAAATGATGTTTTACTTCTAAAAAGAGATCATGCTATACTGGACGAATATGTAAAAAACTTGCATGGAATGCAAGTGAATGAACGTGAAAATTTTGCACGTTTAGCCCAGGAACTTGCAAAAGCAAAAATTGTCCCCGAAAAAAACTTTCCGGAAGACAGGGTTCGCATCAATTCCACTGTACTAATCAAAGATCTTGCAACTGACCGGGAAATGACCCTGACAATCGTCCTGCCGGATAGTGCGGATATCAAACAAAGAAGGGTGTCTGTGCTGGCACCGATGGGCACCGCTCTTTTGGGCTTCAAAACAGGAACAGAAGTTAGCTGGGAAGTTCCTGCAGGAAAAAAAACATTTAAAATACTTGAGGTTGACAATAGTCTTCCCCATATTTAATTATAAAAAATTTAGAACGATATGAATAATACTGGCTTTATACTATTTGTCATTGTGGATATAATCTTTTTGATCTTAGTGGTAATATGGCTCGTGAGATATCAAAATAAAAAGATCAGGAGCAGGACAATGAAGCAGTTTGATGATTATGTGGCAGCACGTAACCTTGCGATTGAAACAAAGCAAACGCTCAACAAGAATATTATTGGTCTTGACAGGGAAAATATGAAGATTATTTTCCTGGACAGAAAAAATAGAGTGAAGCCGATAATAAACATTGATTTTGATGAAATCCTTTCTTGTAAAACAATTACATCAAGAAAAACAGATAATAGCCACATTAAAAGTATTTCCCTGGAAATCACTTATAGAAATTCTCAAAAAGAAAGAATAATCCTTCCTTTTTATCATGAAAATAATGATAAATTTTACAAGATGATGCGCCTGGCGAAAAAGGCCTATTACTGGGAAAAAAGAATCAACCTATTTAGGGAAATGCCTGTGGTAGTTTAAAAATATACCTACTTCTTTTAATGAAAAATGCCGGATTAAAAATTTCTTTTCAATCCGGCATTTTACATTCTATTGTTTTATTTTTATTTCTTCATTACTTCAGCCATTGTTTTACCAATATCTGCCGGACTTGCTACTACATGTACCCCACACTCTCCAAGTATTTTCATTTTAGCTTCCGCGGTATCGGCTGCGCCACCTACAATAGCTCCAGCATGGCCCATTCTTCTTCCCGGAGGAGCTGTTTGACCTGCAATAAAACCGACAACTGGTTTTCTGTTATTTTCTTTGATCCAATAAGCTGCATCAGCTTCCATGCTTCCGCCAATTTCACCAATCATTACGATACCATCTGTTTCAGGATCATTCATAAAAAACTCAACTGCTTCTTTGGTTGTTGTACCTATGATCGGATCACCACCAATACCGATAGCTGTTGATATTCCTAATCCTGCTTTTGCTACCTGGTCAGCCGCTTCATAAGTAAGCGTACCAGACTTAGAAACAATCCCGATCCTTCCTTTTTTGAAAATAAAGCCGGGCATGATCCCTACTTTACATTCATCTGCCGTGATGATTCCCGGACAATTCGGACCGATTAATCTTGAATTAGAACCTAATAAGTAGTTTTTCACTTTCACCATTTCCTGAACCGGAATACCTTCTGTAATACAAACGATCAAAGAAATTCCTGCATCAGCAGCTTCCATAATAGCGTCTGCCGCGAAAGCCGGCGGAACAAATATAATACTCACATCAGCCCCTGTGGCCCTTACTGCAGCTTCAACTGTATTGAAAACTGGTTTATCAAGATGGGTAGTGCCGCCCTTATTTGGAGTAACCCCACCTACTACATTTGTACCATATTCAATCATTTGGGTAGAATGGAAAGTACCCTCAGTACCTGTAAACCCCTGTACCAATATTTTAGAATCTTTATTTACTAATATTGCCATAAAAATTATTTTAAGTTGCGCAAATATAAGAAAGTATACCGCAGAAAGGGAATCAAATCAATTTATTATAGTAAATTATTAGAAATAAAATGACCCCCGGAAAAAGAGCCTGATCATTAAAGTTTAGCTTCCTTTATTACCAATCCCATTTTCCTGCAATAATTTTAAAAAGTCTATGGATGCTTTTGAGTAGGCAGATTTTTTCAGTAGTTGGAAGTTCATAAATACTTTTGCTTCCAGAATTGGCGTATCTAAATCCTCCGGTTCCATTAAAAAAATATTCATCGTTTGTATAAGAGAAACCGACCGGATTGAAATTTCGGTTTCATAGTATATTTCATTTATTTTAGCTCCATCCTCCTGGATAAATAATAATATAGCATCATAACTCTTTGCACGGCTTACATTCATAAAATTTTCCAAGGCAAGTTTTCGTTCATTTCCTAAAAAAATATATTCTGTTTCAATAGGTATGTTGTTAAAATCTATTCTTAATTTTTCATAAAGTTCATCTGTAAATATTCTGGCCGGCATTGTTCCTGCTACAAGGACTAATATTTTTTGAAAATGTTTTTCAATATTATTCCCTTTGGTAATAAAGTATTTTATTGATTTTTTTGCAAAGAGAGGATTACTGGATTTATTTGGTTCAAAAATGAAAGTAAGGGTAGCATAGGCATTCACTTTCATTCCGTTTTTTCGCGCAGGAATCCATTTTGGACCTTCTTTTAGCGCATGAATGACGACTTCATCCAGTTTTGTATTAACCGTTTTATTCGTGGTAATATCTGAAATATTCCCTTCCTGATCTACCACAAATTTCAAATAGCAGAATTGCGCTCCCTCTGCATTTAATGCTTTACGATTATTTTTAATAAAACTGTAAAAGTGTCTATTCCGGGCAAACTGCCCCCCGGGAAAAGAAGCTTCAAATTCAGTTACCGTGTAAATTTTTTCAACCTGGAAGGCATAAACGGAATCATTTCTTGTGGGGGTTTGTGCATTGGATGCCTTAGGATATAGAAATCCAAAAATCAAAATAAGAAACAAAGGATACTTCATAAAACTTTTGAAATTTAGCATTTGATATTCAGGAAAAGAAGTTCGTATAAAATGGCTTATAACGAAGGGCTTATAACGGCGAAAATATCATTCTTATTTTCTGAAAGCAGTAATTTAAAGTATTTAATAGTAGAAAATATGTTTAATTAAGGACAATTGGATACCTTGCGGCCATGCAACAATATCTTGATCTTTTACAGAAAATAATTGATACAGGCGCAGATAAAAGTGATCGTACCGGCACCGGTACAAGGAGTCTTTTTGGTGCTCAGATGCGGTTCAACCTGGCTGATGGATTCCCGTTGGTGACGACTAAAAAAGTCCATTTAAAAAGCATCATTTACGAATTACTTTGGTTCTTAAAAGGAGATACGAATGTAAAATACCTGCAAAAGAATGGCGTTAAAATATGGGATGAATGGGCCGATGAGCATGGGAACCTGGGTCCTGTTTACGGAAAACAATGGCGAAGCTGGGAAGGGGCGAATAGTCAAACATTCGATCAGGTGACAGATTTAATTCACCAGTTAAAAACTAACCCGGATAGCCGCAGGCTTATTATCAGTGCCTGGAATGTAGCAGAGCTACCTGAAATGAAACTCATGCCATGTCATTGTCTATTTCAATTTTATACTTCTCCTGCAGATGAAAACGGGAAAAGAAAATTAAGTTGCCAATTATATCAAAG
>JBBSUB010000032.1:0-25605 GCA_038235345.1 Chitinophagales bacterium | reverse complement strand
TTCGGCCCGCACCTAATATTTTCCGAACACCGGTTTCCTTCATCCGGTAAATGGTTCTGGCAGTAGTAAGATTGATAAAATTAAAACACGCAATAAGCAATAATAAAATTGCCACGCCGGAAAGAATGAAAATGTTTTTATAATTCCCTTTTACTAATAGAGTCTCTGCAAAATCAGAATGTAAATAGATATCCTTTATCGGTTGAAACTCAAACTGGTAAGGATTCTTCACTTCCACAAAGTTGGTATACCATTGATTTACTTTCTTCGTGAATTGGGCTATATCAGTACCGGGTTTTAGCAGGATATAATTTTGAGAAAAAGTACCGGATTGTTTTTTATTAACCTCTTCGGTACGGGGCTTTGTCAATATTATTATTTCAGAACGGATCACCGAATTAGAAGGCATATCCGCAATCAATCCGGTGATTAAATACTCTTTCGTTATATCGCTGTAGATCGGCACATCATAAATTGTTTTACCGACAGGATCTTCATTTGGAAAATATTTCTCCCGGAAACTTTCGGTAATCATCACATTGGAAACACCTTCTACGAAATTCCGGGGAGAGCCCTTCAGCACTTTAAAATCCAGCATTTGCCAAACCGAAGTATCTGCCCAAAGCACGACAGCTTTCAGGCCTGTTTCATCTTGTTGGGTTATCCGGAATGGCTCTTTGTCCCGAACAGATAATTCTGCCACTGTCTGCACCTCAGGGAAATCATTTTTAAGGGCATTCCCTACACCGGTAAATGACGATGCAAAGCGATCATTTAATCCTTCTCCCATTCTATTAACGGATATAATTCTGTACAAATCATTCCCGCGGCTCCACTGTTTATCGTAAGAAAGATCATCCATTACGACGGTTGCAACAAGCATACAGGCACACATCCCAATGGTTAACCCAAGTATATTTATAAATGAATAAATTCTGTTTTTTGTAATTGTTCGCCAGGCGGTTTTGAAATAATTTTTGAGCATGGGGTTTAGTATTTTAAAGAGATATTATTTGTATATTTGAAAGAAGAAAAAACATAATTATGGAACGGATTGTATTGGAAGTAGATGAAAGTGTTGCTAACACATTTTATTCTATGGGTGAAAGAAAGCGAAAAATGATTAACGGCACCATCAATTTGTGGCTGAAAAAGCTCACAAACGACATGAAGTTTAAAAAATATTCGCAATTGCTTGATGAGTTGTCTAATGAAGCGGAGAAAAATGGTCTCACACCTGAAATACTTGAAGAACTGTTGAAGGATGATTGAAAAATTTGTCTTTGACACCAATGTATTAATAAGCGCCCATCTTCTCGGTAATTCCACAAGCAGGCGCGCTTTTGATAAAGCCCGTACCTTGGGAATTATCATCAGTTCCTCAGCATCATTATCTGAATTTGCGAATACTTTTATGCGAACAAAATTTGACAGATATAGCCCATTGGCCAAGCGCATAAGTAACTTAAGGGAATTCGAAGCGCAGACTACACTTTTATCTATTAATACTACCATTACTGAATGCCGCGATCCAAAAGACAATAAATTTCTTGAACTTGCAGTTACTGCAAAAGCTTCATGCATCATCACCGGAGATAAGGATCTTCTTGTACTGCATCCATTTCGCAAAATCCCCATTTTGAATGCGACCGATTTTATAAATAATTTTTGAGGCATAATTTTTCAGCTATTCATTTGAGCCACGAATGCACGAAGACAATAAGTCTTTTTTTCTGCGAAAAAAATTAAAAAAAACAAAGTTTTTCTTTGTGCCTTTATGTCTTAGTGACTAAATTCTTTTCTGGCTCATCCAGGTTAGGTATCAGGTATCAGGTTTCAGGTGTGAATGTGAGCCTGAAACTTTATTTTTTTTGTTTTATAATATTTTTTTTATTCAATATCTCCCGTTTTTTCTATTGGTTTTTTTTCAAACTTTTTGCATCCTCAAACATCAACCCTCAACCCTGAAATTTACTCACTCCGCAGACTCTCTACAGGATTTGCCACTGCTGCTTTTATTGTTTGTATAGCTATCAAAATTGCTGTTATAAAACCAAGAATCAAAACTGATATTATAAAAGGAAGTGCTGTTATATTTATCCTGTACGCATAAGCATGAAGCCATTTGTCCATTATGATGTAAGCTAACGGACAAGCAATTGCAGCGGCAAATAAGATGATCAATAGAAACTCTTTCATAAATAACGAAATGATGCTTGTCACAGAAGAACCCAACACTTTTCTAATGCCAATTTCTTTTGTTCGTTTTTGAACACTTAAAGAAATCAGGCCAAGTACACCAAGTAAAACAATAACCAAAGCTAAAACTGTCGCGGTATAAGAAGCTTTCTTCAATTGCATTTCTGTTTTGTAGATTTTAGCTAATGTTTCATCCATGAACGTATATTCAAATGGAGTTCCGGGCATCAAAGCATTCCACTTCTTCTGAATAGCCGCGATTGAATTATCGATATTTTCCGGCTTTATTTTGAAAGAAAAATACCTGAAATTATTTGTAAACCTTACATTTAAAAAAGTTACCGGCTGTATCGCTTTTTGCATTGATTCAAAATGAAAATCTTTCGTAACTCCTGCGATGGTAAAAATTTGCAAACTGGCTCCCTTCAACTTCACTTGCTTTCCAATAGCATCCCCAGGATCGTTCCAGCCAAATGCTTTCGCCTGCGTTTCATTTATTACGATTTTAAAAGAATCATTCAATGAGTCGGGAGAAACAAAGAATACTCCCGCCGCCAGAGGAATGCTGAATGTTGAAGCGTAGTACTCATCCGTCATTAAAAGCTGAGAGGAAATCGCCGTCGTTGAATCTGAACCGGCTTTATAAATCGATACTCCACCGGCGCTGTTTCCGTCTGGCACTTCCCATGAAAGCGTAACATTTTTAACGTGTGGCAAAGCGGCAAATTGGTTACGAAGGCTTTCCATTTTGTTCACTCCTTCAGGTGTCCAGTTGCGTGGTAATTGAGCAATTAATATATAATCCTTCTCATACCCAAGGCTTTTGCTGAAAAAAAGATTTATTTGGTTTGAAATAATTATTGCCCCAATCAGAACGATCGTTGCTGTACCAAACTGAAACCCAACTAAAGATTTACGTAGCAATACATTTTCTTTTACAGAAGAAAGTTTTCCTTTTAAAGAATCAACAGATTTTAAAGATGAAAGGATAAATGCAGGATAAATACCCGCAATAAGCCCAATTATTAAAGTCAATAGAAAGGGGAATGCCCAAAAGTAATAAGGAAACTCATTTAAAGACGGTATTTCTGTAATCAAAATATTACTAAAAAAATTCTTGCTAAAAACATAAATAATGAAAGAGAAAATTACTGCAAAAAATACTAGCAAAATTGATTCAATCAGAAACTGAATTATCAATTGATTTTTTAATCCTCCCAAAACTTTTCTGATTCCAATCTCTCTCATACGCGTAACAGAGCGACTTACAGACATATTAATGAAATTAATAATTGCCATTATTAGAATAAATAATGCAATAGCTGATAAGGCATAAAGCATTTTTTTTATCAGATCATTATTTGCAAAAAGATAGTAATCGTTTAAAGGAACCAGATAGGGAGTAATGGCAGTAGTAATTTGAGAAGGCGCATTTTGTTTGATAAGATATTCCATTGGCTTTACTAAATCTTTGGGTGTAATTCCATTTTGCAATTCGATAAAGCTTACAATATATTGGTTTGGCCAATCCATATTTCTGCCGAAATAAGCAAGGTTAACTGAAGAAATAAAAAATTGATTATCATTATCATCATTAATATAGGTGACTGAATTTTTTGGAGGTTTGTTTAATACACCCGTAATCATAAAATCATGCTTCGCGCCAGAAAAGTTTTCGATCGATAATGTTTGTCCAACCACATCTGTTTTATCAAAATATTTATTTGCTTTTTCTGCAGTTATCACCAAAGAAAAAGGCCCTTCAAATGCTGTTTCCGGATCGCCATGTAATAATGTGAATCCGTACATAGTAAACATCGTACTATCGCAAATCTGTAATTCTTCCCTGAAACTCTTATCTCCTTTTGATACATTCGATGAAACTCCATCCCAACGATAATAATTAGAAACAAGATTTGGATAATTTTCTCTTAAAGCCTTTGCCAGGGGGCCAAGCGTTGTTAGATTAATTCCCTGGTTTGGTTCTTTCCACTTGCTTTGAATAATGTATTGCTGCCCCGCATTTTTTAAATCACTATTCACCTGTAACTGACTCCATATATAGGCACCAATTAACAATGTGAACGCTATGCCCGTTGATAAACCGATGATATTTACAGAGGAATAAAAGGGGTTTTTAATAAGATTTCTCCACGCTATTTTGAAATAATTTCTAATCATGGGTATTAGGCTTTAGGTTTCAGGTGTGAATGTGAGCCTGAAACTTCATTGTTTTTTGTTTCATAATATTTTTTTTATTCAGTATCTCCTATTCTTTCTAATGGTTTTGTTTTCAAACTTTATGCATCCTCAATCCTCATTCCCTCATCCCTGAATCCTACTCACTCCGCAAACTCTCCATCCACGAAACAATCGGGATTTCGTCTCTACTCACTCCGTTCGTAGAGACTCAACCGGATTTGCCACAGCAGCCTTCACTGCCTGGAAACTTACTGTCAATAATGCTATCAGCAAAGCAAGTACTCCTGCCACAAGGAAGATCACCCAACTTATATGAACTCGATAATTATATGCTTGTAACCAATTATGCATCATCCACCAGGCAACCGGAAAAGCGATCAAACAGGATATAAAAACCAATTTCAAAAAGTCTTTTGATAACAGGGCAGCCAGACCTTGCGTGCTTGCACCCAGAACTTTCCGGATACCAATTTCCTTTGTTCTTTTTTCCGCCGTGTAGGCAGCTAGACCAAACAATCCCAAACAAGAAATGAAAATCGCCAGTATAGCAAATACGCTGGCTAATTTACCAATCAATGTTTCTGTCTGAAAGAATTTATTGAACTGCTCATCTACAAATTTGTATTCAAATGGAAAACCGGGATTTGCAGACTTCATAACACCTTCTATCTTTGAAATAGCTTCAGGTAATTTCGTACCTTCTTTTATCCGGACGGTGAGATAGTTAACATTGGTTGTATCTACATACATTAATAAAGGAGCACCGGGACTATACATATCATTGTAAATAAAATCATCAATAATGCCGACAACAGTTCGCTGTTCCCCACTATTACTAATGACCGTACCAACCACATTCTCCGTTTTTTTGTTGATCAATTTGGCCATTGCCTGGTTAATAATCACGTTTCCACTGTCTGCTTTTAACCCGGGATAAAAATCTCTTCCCGCTCTGATATGCATGCCCATGGTGGATACATATTCCGGACTAACGCCTTCTACTGTTATCAGGATTTGTTTTTGCGGATCCTTTCCGGGCCAGCTAAAATCATCGGTGTTACTTCCTAAATTTAATACCTGGTTATTACTTAAACTGGCATTTTCAGCAACACCGGCAGCAATCAGATTATCTTTGATGACATTGAAATTTTGTTTGATCTTTCCCTGTGCAGTCATGTAAATCAAGTTGTTTCTTTTGTAACCAAGATCGCGATCTTTTACATGATTTATTTGTTGATAGATCAGGATAGTGCTAATGATTAAAATAATCGAAATCGAGAATTGAACCACTACCAAACCTTTGCGGATAAAATTGGCACTGCCACCATTCTTTATTTTTAATCCTTTGAGTACTGCAACGGGTTTAAAAGAAGAAAGATAAAATGCCGGGTAACTTCCCGCAATCAGGCCACATATAAGCGCGATGAGTATTAATCCACCGGAATGTGATGGGTTGAGCAGATTTAGAAAAACATGTTTTTGCACAAGGGAATTGAACGCCGGCAGGGTTATAAAAATAATACCAACGGCCAGCAGCGCGGAAATAAACGACATCATTAGTGATTCTCCGATAAACTGTCCGATCAGTTCCCCTTTTCCGGCACCTAAAACCTTTCTGACTCCAACTTCTCTTGCCCGCTGTTCAGAACGGGCAGTAGCCAGGTTCATAAAATTGATACAGGCGATGATTAAAATAATCCAGGCGATGAGGCTGAAAAGATTCACGTATTTAATTCTTCCCGGAAGTTCTTTGCCGTTTTCAAAACTGTCGTAAAGTCGCCAGCGGCCCATATTGTAGATTTCAAATTTCGCGTTCAGTCCTTCCGCTTTTGTATCAAGATAATTGTATAATTTTTTATTAATTGTTGAAATATTTGCATTCGGTTCAGTTTGTACATAGGTTACGACTCCATTATTTCCCCATCTTGCCAGCCAATCATTTTTATTTTCAAATACTTTGAAAGGGGCTAACCAGGTGAAAGCAAACGATACATTTTCAGGGAGATCTTTAAATACACCACCAATTACATAATCATGGTTATTGTCCAGTTTTAATGTTTTTCCCAAAACATCTGTTGAATTAAAAAACTTATCAGCCATCTTTTCAGAAATAACAATAGAGTGTAATTGAGAGAAAGAACTTTCAGCATTTCCCTTTGTAAATTCCAATTGAAACATAGAAAGAAAGGAAGAATCTACAAACAGTCCTTGCTGATAAATATTTTTTTCTCCCAAAGAAACAAGGGCCTGATCTCCCCAGGTAGTACGTGCTGTTCTTTTAATTCCGGGGATTTCATTTTTAATTCCCGCTGCTAAAGGTCCGGGGGTGGCATCAAATGTAAACGTAGTACCATCATAGGTTTGGTGGTCTTTTATTTTATATAGGTTTTCTTTATTGCTGAAATAATCATTATAGTTTACTTCATCTTCAATCCACAAAAAGATGAGGGCAGCACAGGTAATTCCGATTGCCAAGCCGAAAATATTCAGGAAGGTATAGCCTTTGTTTTTCCAAAGGTTTCTTAGGGTTGTTTTTAGATAATTTGAGAACATGGTAAACGTTTAGATATTTTGTATATTTGGTTACCCTTATTTTTATAAATATGTACAGAGAATTTATCATACCTACAGACACACATCAAGTCATTGAACTTCCTGAAGAATTCATTGGAAGAGAGGTGGAAATTATTGCGTTTCCTGTTGAAACCAAAATGATTAATAAACACTACATTGAAGAGGCTTTTAAATTTTGGAAGGAAAACAGTATTGATATGACTAACTTTAATTTTGACCGCATTGAAGCCAATGAACGCTGATTTTTTTGTTGATTCCAACAACGTTTTATATGCTCTTGATAATGCCACTTTCAAAAATGAAATTTCTTTAAATTTAATTGAAAAATGCCCAATTATCAGTACACAGGTTATTATGGAGAGTGTCAACATTTGTTTAAAAAAATTTTCTTTTAAAAAGGAGATCGCCCACCAATTTGGAATCCATTTAATGAATTCCTGTTCACTTTCAATAATTGATGAAGCAACTATTCTTTCAGCATTTAAAATTTCTGTTCAATATCAATATTCCCATTGGGATAGTTTAATTATTTCTTCCGCCCTTCAAAACAATTGCACCAAATTATATTCTGAAGATTTACAAAATGGTCAGGTGATTGGAAATAAATTGACTATAATAAATCCATTTCTTATGTAGAGACGCAATGCATTGCGTCTCTACACCAATATATTCTCCGTAACCGTCTGCCCATCCAACATTCGAATAATCCGGTGACTATACCGCGCATCATGTTCACTATGTGTTACCATAATGATGGTTGTTCCCTGTTCGTTTAAATCTGTCAGCATTTCCATCACTTCATTTCCATTGGTAGAATCCAGGTTTCCTGTAGGCTCATCCGCCAGTATTAATTTGGGTTTATTGACCACTGCTCTCGCCACAGCAACACGTTGTTGTTGTCCTCCGGATAATTGTTGCGGATAGTGGTTGCGACGGTGCATAATCTGAACTTTATTCAGGACTTCTTCTACGCGACGCTTTCTTTCATCTGCTTTTACACCCAAATAAATCAGTGGAAGTTCCACATTTTCAAAAACGGTTAATTCATCAATCAGGTTAAAGCTCTGAAAGACAAATCCAATATTTTTCTTCCGCAGGTCTGCTCTCTTTCTTTCATTGAAATGAGCCACTTCTATTCCGTTAAATAAGAAGCTGCCCGTATCCGGATCATCCAATAATCCCAGGATATTCAGAAGAGTAGATTTTCCACATCCGGACGGCCCCATAACAGCGACAAATTCTCCCGTATTTACCGTAAAAGAAAGTTTGTTCAGCGCTACGGTTTCCACTTCTTCGGTACGGTAGATTTTTTCGAGGTTGGTAATTTTGATCATTTTTAGGTTTTAGGTTTTAGGTTTCAGGTTTCAGGTTTAGATCCCAAAATTTTGGCCTTTACATAACTTTATTCTTTAATTTTTATTAATTAATTTTTAAACTTAATTTCAATTTGGTTAGTTGAAAGTTGAAACATTATCAACTCTAATTTATTAATTTTAAAACGTTCATTATGAGAGATTTTCGTGATTTAATTATTTGGCAAAAAAGCCATTCATTGACATTGAAAATATATACTATGACGAAAACATTTCCCAAAGAAGAACTTTTTGGACTTGTATCTCAGATGCGACGTGCAGCATCATCGGTTCCAACCAACATCGCTGAAGGATGCGGAAGAAATACAAACCCAGATTTTAAGCGCTTTCTTATCATATCTGCTGGCTCCGCTTCTGAACTGGAATATCAATTTATTCTATCAAAAGATCTGGAATTAATTTCAGAATCAAAATTTCAAGAAATGGAGCAGGATATAATTGAAATCAAAAAAATGATTTTTGCATTCATAAAAAATATCCCTTAAAAAGTTCTTTAACTCTAAATCCATTAGCCTAAAACCCGATACCTAAAATCTATCCCCTGACACCTGACACCTGATACCTGACACCTGACACCTACCTCCTACCTCCTACCTTAATATCAACTCCCCCATATCCCCATAATTCTCATAACTGCTCGTAACCACTTTATCTCCTTCTTTTAATCCTTGAATAATTTCATAGTAATCCGGATTCTGCCGGCCTAACTGAATGTCCACTTTATAGGCTTTTTTACCATCCTCACTCAATTTGAAGATCCAGTTGCCACCTGTTTGCTGGTAAAATCCTCCTTTTGGGATAAGTAACGCCTGGGTTTCATCTCCAAGAGCCAGGCGAATTTGTAAACTCTGACCTCTTCGGATGCCCGAGGGCACTTCACCGATAAATTCCATATCTACCTGGAACCTTCCATTATTGACCTGTGTATAAATTTTCTTTATTTCAAGTTGGTAGGTTTTATTGTTGAAATCAAAATTACCTAACAGGCCTGAAAAAATCCGGGAAATATAATGCTCATCAATATCTACCCGTACTTTAAATCCGGACGTAACATCTACTTGACCAAGTCGCTCACCCTTGTTTTTTGATTGGCCGATTTCAGCATCCAGGGATGTAAGCTGACCGTCAACCGGAGCCCTTACAATTAAATCACCCACCTTTTGCCGCATAACATTCAGGGCGTTTTGTGATCCTTCAAAAGTCTGCCGCGCCTGTTTCAGTTGCTGTTGGGTGGATACAGAATCCTGTTGCATTATTTGGTCACTCAATTTCTTCTTTTTGAGTAAATATTCGTAATTGTTTTCCGATTGCTGATACTCCTGCGAACCGATTACTTTTTGATTGTACAGTTTTTTATTTAAATTATAAATCCTTTCAGATTCCTTCAATTCACTTTGTACATCAGTCATTTGAGTCAGTTTGTTCACCGTGTTTTGCTGTGCTGCATTCTTTGAAATCTGCATTTGTGTTAATAAATTATATACATCTGTTTGCTGTGCCACCAGGCCAAGCTGAAGATCCGTATTTGATAGTCTTAATATCGGCTGGCCTTTTTTCATAATGGTACCGTCATCCACATATTTTTCTTCTACTCTGCCACCTTCGGCTGCATCAAGATATATAGTTGTCAGTGGCAGTACAATCCCATTTACAGGAATGAATTCCTGAAAATTTCCTTTGCTGATTGTACTGATTGTTATTCTTTCAATATCTACATTCAATTTACTTTTGCCGGAAGTCATAAAGTAACTTCCTGCAATCAATATAATTAATCCGGCGATTCCGGCAATCGTCCAGATTCTTTTAGCATTCCATCTCTTTTTAACAATGACTCTGTCCATAATATTTTTATTATCCGCTCTCTTTAATTTTGTTAATGCCTGCTTATTACTGATTATATTAGTAGAAAGTATGCCACGCTATAGAGTATTGATAATCAATAGCCTATGGGAATAAATTTTCAAAAAGTGTCCGTTTTTGATACACTTTGTGTTTGGAATTGATACAAAGTGAATCAAACTCCTTTTTGGTGAATTAAGAAGCATTTCAAGATATTTTTTCTTTGATCCTTTGAAGAAAAGTCAAAAAGATTTAATCACAATTATTTAACCCGATACATCCTGCTGCCAGGAATTATTCCTACAAATCTGGTTTCTTTAATCCCACTATATATTTATTATTTATAAAAAATCCCTCATGAAAAAAGGAAGTGGAGAAAGATTGATGGCTACCATTTCATGTACCGTCGGGTTGTAAATGTTTTCCTTTGGCTATGGATATTCCACAGGTCAGTCTGACTAAATTGCTTTTTTACGCCTACACGTATGTGAGCATCCAATCTTTCTTCAACAAGGGTTGTAAGATTTTTATGCTCTAAAATGGTAAGTACAGGGAGCAGAATTTTTGTGCTGAGTTTCATAACTTTAATTTTTTATGGTTATTTATTTTTCTTTTTTGGGTTACAGTTTTTATTCTGTTCCTTATCAATCCTAATTGAAAGCTTTGCCAATTCATAACTTGTTGGAATTGAATCTGTTTTATGGACATTTAAAAATGGCACCGTCCGGTTTTGATACAATGATTATCCGTTTTTGTCACAACAGGGAAAGTATTGATTTTGGATTCAGAGAAAATATTTAATTAAACTGCTTCTTTTGAAATAAAGGGAATAATTTACACGATTTTATATCACCTTTTCGAAATATTTTATGTAAATAAATTATTGAGAGTATTTTAAAACAGGAATTTTACAAGCCTGATTTTTTGACTGCAAAATTTTCAAACTATGATTTTAAAAAATGCCTCCGTATTGGTTATTGACGACGATCCTGATGTATTAACAGCCGTGCGGTTACTATTGAAAAATGAGGTAAAAGAAGTAATAACAGAAAAGAATCCCGAAAATATTCCGGCGTTGTTATCTGTCAAAAAGTTTGATATTATTTTGCTGGATATGAACTTCAAAAGTTCGATAAACACCGGTAACGAAGGAATTTTTTGGTTAAAGAAAATCATTGCTTCCGGTAGTGCAGCAATGATCGTTATGATTACTGCTTATGGAGATATTGATCTTGCTGTTCGCTCTGTAAAAGAAGGAGCGGCAGATTTTATTGTTAAGCCCTGGCAAAATGAAAGACTTATTGACTCCCTGAAAGAAATTCTAAAAGGCAAGAGCAGTTTAAAAGACCGGGTGACCGGTTTAAAAAAGGGAAACCAGGTAACGGAATTGGGAGGTGAGTCAGAGGTGATGAAAGATGTATTTTATAAGGTAGAAAAAATAGCACCAACAGATGCAAATATCCTGGTGTTGGGAGAGAATGGCACCGGTAAGGATTTAATTGCCAAAGCGATACATGAACAATCTTTAAGAGCAAATAAACCTTTTGTAAAAGTGGATGTGGGCGCACTTACCGAATCACTTTTTGAAAGTGAATTATTCGGGCATAAAAAGGGAGCATTTACAGGAGCCCAGGAAGATCGTCCCGGTCGTTTTGAGGCAGCTAACGGAGGCACACTTTTCCTGGATGAAATCGGTAATATTTCTTTGCAGCAGCAATCAAAACTTTTAACGGTACTTCAAAACCGGCAAATAAATCGTTTAGGAAGTAATGAACTGATAAATATTGACATCCGGCTGATCTGCGCTACAAACCTGTCTATACATGAACTTGCAGATGAGAACAGATTTAGAAAGGACTTGGTTTACCGGATTAATACTGTTGAAATTATTATGCCTCCTCTTCGTAAACGCGGGGATGATATTATCCTGCTGGCCACTAAATTTTTACAGACTTATAGTAATAAATATTTTAAGGGGCCACTTACTTTAAATTCAAGAGCCGTTGCAAAATTAAACCAATATCATTATCCCGGTAATGTAAGAGAGCTGCAATATGCCATGGAGCGTGCTAGCATAATGGCGGAAGGTCCGGAGCTTTCGGAGGCAGATATTCACTTTTCACCTATAGAAAAAAGTGAGCAAAATGAAGAAGGAAATGAACATGCCTCCTTAAATCTGGAAGTACTTGAAAAAAGTACGATCCTGAAAGTAATTGATAAACACCAGGGAAATATAACCAAGGCCGCTAAAGAACTTGGCCTGACGCGAACTGCTCTTTACAGACGCCTGAACAAATATGAAATATAGAAAAAGCAGCAAGAGAAAAGAAGATGTTAATACAAATTCTGAAAGAAGCCATTTTTAAATTAAAATCTAATTATTGTGATTAATAAGATTGAAATCAAGATAGTGCTGAGAGTAGTCTTTCTGCTTTTGCTGCTGATAGCAATGTCTTTATTAATCAATAAAGGAATGTGGATTTATTCACTGTTGATTATTCCATTTATTCTTTATCAAATAAGAGGATTGTACAATTTTCATAAACGAACTATTACAGAATTAACCGGTTTCGTTGAGTCACTTCAATACAAGGATTTTTCCCGCAGGTATGATGAAAAACATGCTCCTGCTGAATTGAAATTTCTCCGGGAGGGGTTTAATACCATTAATCATTCCTTCCGGACCATCAGTAAAGAAAAGGAGGCACAATATCAATATTTGCAAAAAACACTGGAACTGGTAAACACGGGAATTTTAAATTATGAAATCGAATCAGGAGAAGTGATCTGGATAAATGAATCGCTGAAACAAATGTTGCAGATTCCCTATCTCAAAACCATACAATCCCTTGAAAGACGGGATATGGAACTCTACAATGAAATTATAAATCTGAAACCCGGAGAGGGAAAAATAACTGCACTGTCTCCCGAGAAAGGCAGCTATAAAATACTATTATCGGCTACAGCTTTTGAAACCGAAGGAAAGTTCTTTAAACTTGTTGCCATTCAAAATATCAATGAGGCCGTAGATGTTACAGAAGCCAAAGCGTGGAAAAAACTTTTAAGTGTGATGACCCACGAAATCATGAATTCGGTAGCACCTATTTCATCTCTTGCCGGCACAATGCAACACAGGCTGTACGAAAGCCATCCGGATTTCAAAACAAAGTCAGGTATTTATGAAGATTTGGACCTTGGTATTTCAACAATTAAAACCAGGAGTGAAAGTCTATTAAAATTTGCCCAAACATACCGCAACCTCAACAAAATAAATCAGCCGAATAAGACTGATATCTATGCAAGGAATCTTTTCGAAAACATTTACAACCTGATGCAGCCAACCCTCGGGCAAAAAGGAGTGGAACTGGATATCGTATTAAAAGACACGGAGATGAAGTTGAATGTAGACGTATCTCTCATTGAACAGGTACTCATTAACCTGGTGACGAATGCCATAGACGCAGTAAAAGATTCAATCGAAAAACAAATCATATTAACAGGAGGTGAAAATGAACAAAAGCAGGGTTTTATAAAAGTTTCTGATACCGGCACCGGTATGGAAAAAGAAGTATTGGAAAATATTTTCATTCCGTTTTTTACGACAAAAAAAACTGGTAGTGGCATTGGCCTGAGTCTCTGTAAAGAAATATTATTACTTCACAAAGGAAATATTCAGGTGCAATCCAGGTATATGAATGGAACAACATTTACTTTGTTATTTGCGCCGGACGGACATAAATAATAAGGGTTGATTTATTATTTTTAACCACGAAGAAATTTTAATTCTTACAAACAACATTTTTCACTGTTTCATTTTTTCTCCTTATGAAAAAGTTGTTCCTTATCATATTCATACTCTTTTCGTGAAATTTGCCGGCCTGTGATTGTACGACACCTGGCTTTATGTACCGGTATGAACAAGCTGATTTTATAGCCGGTGCAACGTCTCCGGAACTCAATTTATCGTAATTTTTGTTTTTAAGTACTTGCGTTTCCTGTGCAGGCATATAACTTTGTGTGCTCATAAAAACTTTTTCTCCGGATTTATTTTCAATGTACCGGAAAGATTCATAGCGGAAGGTTTTTAGATTGGGACAAGCATTTTGTAATTGACCGGAACCATAGTTATTTAACCTAAAAACTCTAAGAAGATATCGCCATCCATGAACTCACCTAAAGTATTGTGTGTTGCAATATTTTTTATATTTTTCTACTTTTAGGATTTTGACGATTAGAAACGAAAAAAAGTATTTCGATAGTGTCACCTTGTATTCGATAATACATTGTGTTTAATTTCAAGATTGTCACCCGATAAACATCTTTCTTTTCTGATTTGGAGAATAAAGCTGGATTTTGCGAAATCAGATTTACAGTACTTTCAATTTTTTGAGATAACTTTTCAAGTTCCTTACTTGAAAAATTATTTTCAAGATATTCAATTGTTTTTTCAAGTTCAATTAATGCGTGGTTCGTCCAAAGTATTTTATAACCACTTTTCATAGAGCTTTCTTGCAGATGAATGAGGGTTAAATTTGTTATTTTCAGCATCTTCAATGCCCTGCAAAATGGAATTCTTTTCTTTATCTTCAATATCTTCCCACCAATCTTTTGTTTCAGTTTTTCTAAACTAAAGTAATTTTTAAATGATATTTTTATCTTCCAATGAAGATACCCATTGGATAAGTTCTATTTTTTGATCAAGTATAGTATTCTCACTTTTCATAACCTTAAATTATATTCCAAATTTACAAAATAAACCTCATAGCGCTATTCGTACTATAAAATTTTATTTATAGAATGTCTTGCACCTATATTAAAAGGAAGGCCGCAACAGAAAATTAAAAATGCATGGCCGAATATTGAAATTAATCAATCCTACATGTTACCATGTTTTTAAATGCCCAACATCAAATGTCCACTCCGGTGTATAGAATTTGCCAATAATATTTGCACTGTACCAGGGACTCAATTCAGCGTCATTCTTGTTTTTAAGTATTTGTGTTTCCTGTGCAGGCATATAACTCTGTGCAATCATAAACACTTTCTCTCCGGATTTGTTTTCAGCAACATCTACCACAATCACTGCATGTCCAGGCGAACCGCCAATAATAAATACGTCTCCCGCAGCAAGGTCTTTTATGTTTTTGGGATGTAATTCCTTGGCTAAAGAAATGGTGCCGGCATACGCAAAAACCATCTCCATATAATTTCTAAAATCTTTGTGTGTATTTGACGGCTCCGCAGTCTTACGCCAGGAAGTTTTATTTCCCTCCACTGCCAGGCGGTTTCCGACCATCCATTTAGAGTACTCCATCTTAAAACCATTCGTCAGGTTGAAGGATATTTGGCTATATGCTTTCGTAGAATAAAGATATTCGCCTCGTAGCCGCATAATGGCATCCGCGCATTGCTGCAAATCCCGGTTGGATATTTCCATATCCACAACGGCATCATAAACATCAAGATGTTTCGTGTCACCGTTAAAGTATTTCACCTTTGTGCCTGAAGGTTTTAATGGTAGTTGGCGCAAATAGTTGGCAAAAGAATTGGCATCAACTTCCGTTCGCTCAAAACCTTCGGGTGTGATGAATCTTGTTTGGATTGTATGGCCTTGGTCGTTGATGATTACATTTTCTGCTGTAATAATTGTTGGAGTGGGATCAGGATTTTTTGTGGCTGTTGATTGGGTGCAGCTAAGGAATATGAGGGTGATGAGGGAGAGGAGTTTGGTGGAGGTTTTCATGCTGTCGCCTATTTTAATATCTATCAATCTTTAATTATCAAAATTTAAAAATTACGGAATATTTCTGAATACGAATTGATGACGAAGTCAAAGCTAATTTCAATTTTGAAGATTAAAATCATTCCAAATTATCAAATATCTTCAGCAGGTATTCCATGTTATCTTCAATGAATAAAACATTATTATCAGCAAAGGTTTCTTTGGTGGTTCCGGTTCCTTCTCCCCACCTATTTCTAACTTGAATAAAGGGTGTTTTAGATAAAATAAAAGCAGAGATAGAAACGGTAATTTCCTTTTCATCCTTCAGCAGATCACTTTGAATTTTCCGTCCTAACTCAGGAGCAGAAGCTTTACACCACAAAATTTTTGGATTATTAAAATGATTGTCGCCAAGTAGAATCCCTTTCGGGTCAAGAAAATAAATATATTGTTTGTTATCATCCACAACCCATAGGATAAAATCAGGATAAAAAGATGAACTTTCCATGAAAAATCCAAGACCTTTTGCAGACAAGTTCCGAAGTATAAAAAGTTCTTTTCCTTCAAATTGCTGAGTAGCTGCTACGTATTCTCTCAGGTGCTTTAAAAAATCTCTTTCGCCTTCATTCAGTCGGACAGGAATGGTTTTTATTTCTTTAAACTTCTGGCCATCCGAGAAAGAAGCAATGGGAGAATAAAGATGCTTATCAAAATGGAGAGATGGCAAAACTTTTGTATCCTTTTCATAAATCTCTTTAATACTCTCTTCCAGTTCTTCTATAAATCCATCTTTTTTATTCTTTTCAGGTACTCTTACAATTAAATTATGAGTAGCAGGAAACATATCTACATGCCTGGAATAATCAAGCATATCATATGTCAGATATTTTGAAAGAAATGCTTTTTCTTTATCAGCGTAATATTTATTGATATAATCTTTCACTAAACTTATGGCTACATTCTGAATCTTCCCGGAAATGGCTTCTTCTATTTCAAATTGGTTCTTATGACTATAAATATTGAAATGCCCTTTTTCTATCAGTTGCTCAATAGGAAAGGATTTTATAATGACATTTCGATATCCTTTCAGTAACTTATATCTGTTTGCTTCCATAACTAAAGCATTTATGTCAATAAAGGCTTTGAATTTCACTAAAAAATTTTTGTAATAAATCTCCTGATCTTCTGCTACCTGGGAATTAAAACCACTTACAGCAATACTAATCTTATTTCTCAGGTCAATAGTTACACGCTGAGCTACTTCCTGGCTGTAATTTAATTCGAACAATTCATCTTTAAAATCTTTGTCATTCTGTTTTTGAAACGTCATAATCTGACCATTCCACTTTTCTTCGTGATTCAATTTTATTTCAATAGGAAAGTCGGTATAATTAGGCAATTCCTTTTCTATATTTATCAGAAACTGATTCATGTAGGAAGCATTCAGTCCCATAATTGAAATAGTCTGTAAAGCACGGATATGATAAGGTGCATTTAATTCTTCCCTTTTTAATGAAAAGCCTTTTCCTTTCAAACGTACTCCCCTTCCGAATAATTGAATAATTTGTGCTCCTTCATTTTTACCCATGTTCATTAAACCCATGCTGGAAACTCTCCAAGAATTCCATCCCTCTATAAACTTTTTAGATCCGATCAAAATATTGATGGTCGAATTTGTTTCTGAAATTGCCTGAAATAATGACTTGGAGAAATTGTCGTCTTGCACGATCAGTTCACCATTGGTGTCTTCTTCCAGAGTTTTGGAATATTTGGGAACATCGCCAATATTGATAATAGCAAAGTACTTATCACTTGTTTTCGTTTTTAAGGCTATTTCTCCCTCTGCCTGTTTCACCTGAAAGGCTTCAATATTTCCAATACCGTTAAAAACTTTTGAAAGAATTTCTTCTGCTTTGGGTTTTACTTTCTTCAGGTATTCAAATCTGGATTTAAAGATGTCATTTCCATCATCATCTCTTATTCCGGAATTTTCAGAAAGTATATCATCAATTTTATCTTGTAGTTTTTGCGGATTGGTTAAGGCATATTTAAAGAATTTCACTATCCGGGAAACATCAGATACTGTCTCTTTCTCTGTTTTATTAAGAGTTGTATCGTTTTTACTTTTTTGTGGCCCTAATACCTTACTCCCCACAAACACCCAAAGTGGTTTTTCAATATTGTATTTCCGCAATTCATCACTGTATTGTTCAAATAACTCCAGTTGCTCATAGTATCCTAAGAGACTTCCCACCAGTAAAAGAAGATTTTGTTCTTCGCTGTATTCATTTTTGGTGTCAAGATTAAAAACACTAAAATCCTTTCCATAGCCATCTGTATAAAAATGGCGATAAGAATAATCAAATAAAATTGATTTGCCATATTCCTGCAGTAGATCTTTATTGCTGGCAGTAATGATCTGTCCAAATGTGGCGGAATACTCAAAAGTAAAAGATCCTTCGCCGCGCGTAAGGTGTTCTCTTAAATTTTTCCATGCTCTTTCTTCTGACCTTTGACCTTTATGCCCTTCATCTATAAATACCAAATTCCGGGATTCAGAAAAATAATCCACATCCACACTTACTCCATCACCTTCTTTTTCTTTTACCAATTTGGTGATCTCCATAATTAACACTTCACCTTCATTTGTTTTCAAACTTTCTTCACTTCCCGAATAAAGTTTAGCCGGGATTCCACTTTCGATCAAACTTTCATAATGCTGCCGACTTAAGCCTTCATTGGGTGTAATAAGAATAATATTTTCCCAATCCTTGTAATACCTTGTTATCTGCCAATAATTACAATGCATCAGAAGTGTTTTACCACTTCCGGTTGCCATCCAATAAGCAAGTTTTTTCAGGTCAGCATCCTGATAAGTTTCAATATCTTTAAAATCTTTGCTTTCATTTAAAAATGCATTCAATTGATTAATAAACAATGTTGAATTATGACTGTGGCTATCAAAGAAATACTCGCTAAATAATAAAGAAAACCATTGATAATATTTAAAAGTAAAAAATGGTTCTGCCCTATTTTCTCTGAGCTTCTTCTCATAGCCCTGAATGGCTTCGTCATATTCCTGGATTGCCTGATCTTCTATCAATTTGGCTGAATTAGTCATTAAGGCACTAGCAAAATAGGTGTAGCCGGTAGAACTTATACCGCCATCCTTTTTATTAAATTCGTCACGCAAGTCCTCAAAACTATCGTACCCAAATTGCCGGAGAATAAACCGGAATAAGACAAGTTTTTTTTCTAATTCCATGATTAGGATAACATTTTATTTTTAAAAACCTCCTCAATAGGTTGGTATCCCTCCATATGGGCCTGGTCATTAATGTACAATAGGTCGTAAGTAAAAGCAGCTAATTCCTTTTTCAGTGTTTCAGCATCTTCTTTAAAGTCTTTCAGTTTCCAATCTCTTACACTACGCCACACAACAGCTATATTTTTGTTGGCGTTATTAGGCCCAATGACGAATTGATACTTTTTACCTTTAATATCTTTGGTGATGCACTTTTGCATGTGCAAACCGATCAGGTAATTAAACGTTTCTACCAGATCCACAGCCTGCTCTGTATCATAAGTAAAACCATCCCATACTTTTAACTTGTAATTCCAGGGATCTTGCATAGCTGTAGTATTTACCAGGGTCTGACTGTTTTTTGTTTCAAACTCTAAGAAATATTTGGGAATGTATTGGTCAAATTCCAGAGCTTGCTGAACGCCGTCCTTACTGGCGGTAAAAGCGATATTCTCTAATGCTTCTTCATATTGCTCAAGCCGTTGGTATTTAAAGAAAACACCTAATCCATTCATACTATCATCTTTAGGCTTGCCATCTTTCCAGTCGAAAGAGTATGCGATTTTTTTGATTCGGGGGATGATTACTGAATAAGTGTACTCACCTTGTTCGGTTAAAATACATTTTCGTTTTCCTTGATCTTGATTTAGAAATTGAATCGCATGAAAAGTTGTTCCTGATCCAGGAAAGAAATCTAATATAATATCACCTTTATTTGAAGATATATGTAAGGCGTCTATTACAGTACCTAGAGATTTAGGATAGCTAAAAGGGATTTGTCTCCCAAATAGAGCTTTTAAAATCATTATTCCATTTGATGATGCATCGTATCTTGAATCATTCCAAATTGTTTTAGGTTTTTTTCCCGTTTCAACCATTCTCCTTTTTTTGAAAATCCTCAATTCCCCATTTACTTCCTTTACAAACAACTCCGTTAATTTTCTTTCTTGAAAGGTATCTTGGCCCCACCTCCATGTTTTCTCTTCATTACTTGAATTTATTGGTAATAACTTTATACACTCATCATTTTCTTTATTAAGAGAAAGCAAATTGCTTTTTGGGTCATAAAATATTGGATAAAATAAATTAGGCCTTGTGTTTCTGTCGGAATTATTTCCTGTTCGCATAAAAGACGTTTCTGCGTATGTACTAATTTCATCTTTCTTATTATATTGTTTTAAATCTTCACTTGAATAAGAAAAATTATTAAAGGTTGTAAGCATTTTTTCCTTAGCATATACAAGCATATATTCATGAGCAGTTCCATAAAACTTATCATCATTGCGCCCTCTTGGATTGTGAATAACTGAAATATTTGCTATAAAGTTTTCACTACCAAAAACTGAATCAACTAAGGGATGAAGATTTCTGTATTCGTAATCATCTATCGCAATATTTATGGACCCTGAATCTTTTAAATAATCTTTAGAGAGCAAAATTGAGTTGTTCATTAAACTTAACCATGAGGAATGTTTAAAAGTATTCTTATAAATGATCTCACTACTTTTTGCATTGTACGGAGGATCAGTATAAATACTGCCAATCAATCCTTCATACGAACTTCGAAGGGTAGTAAGTCCATGAAAATTATCAGTATTAATAACAAGTCCATCCTGATTTTCAAATATATTTATAGATTTAGAAAGTTCATTTAAAAGTTTGGCTTTAAAATGTGGATCAAAATAAATTGAATCAATCGGTAACTTTCTCCAACTATGGAGATCAGCTTTTAAAGTTTCTAAAGAAATTTGCTTAGGTATATTTTTCTCCCCAAATAATTCTTTCCATTCTGTCACCTGCTTTTCATTCGTGATTACCTCTTCCAATATTGGTTTGGCAGCTTCTTCACCTATATAATCTACCAAACGATCAATAGTGATCACCCATTCAGTATTGATCACAAATTTTTTCTTTTCCCAAAGCTTTTTCTGAAAATCTTCTATTTGACTTACAAAATCAATAATGGTATCGGCAATGGATTTAAACACCTTGATGGTCTTAAGATTATGCTTCAACCGGTTGAAATGACTTTCAGTATCTGTCACATAGAGATCATCCACGTTAATCAGTTCGCATTTGATGTAAAAATCTAATTCTCTTTGTAAGAACCCTTTCAGATTTTTATGTATGAAAAAATCATAATTATTTTTTCGGGTATAATGGCGCAGTTTCTTTAATAAAAGTGCTTTATCTTCCTTATCCGTTTTCCAAAGCTCAGCTAACAGAACAGTCTTCCCATATTTCTCTTTAATATATTCAAAGGCCAGTTCGTCTAAGGTATCCTGTTTATTGTTCCCTTTGATGTTTTTCCCTTCTTCTTCTGAGAGCGGCCGATATTCAAAAAAGAAGGTACTTTCCTCATTGGATATTTCTGCTTCTTCTTCAGAAAGAATAAAAAAGTTTACCTCATCAGCCTTCACATTTCCTTGTTCAACCCGTGCATCGGTTAGTTTAAAATTCACGACCATTGTTCCGGTGTTGGTCTGGATCTTAAATGCATAGGACTGAAAAGTTTCGGATGATTTTATATAGTACTGATCATGATTTGCCCAATGAAAATGAGTTTCCTCTCCATTATAAGGCACTACGTATTTTTCATTTTTGCCAAATCTGCGCTTGCTGATAAAATCACCCTTATCATAATAGCGCGAAAAAAATAATGTTAAGTGATTATAAATCTGGTTTTCAGTTTCCACAGAAACTTTTGCTTCTGTAGATTTTGTTTTAAGTTCCAGATAATGATTTATCTTATCCTTACCAAACTTCTCCAGTGTTTTCTTTTCTGTTTCATCTGCTCTTAACCAGCCATCAATAAGGTCTTCTTTTTCCAATTCCGCTAATTGATCCTGTATTTGCGTTGTTTCATCAGCAGATAAGGTTTGCAATTGTTCTTTTACTTTGTTTACTAAAAGGTGATCAATAAAATCCTTAATCTCCTTACGCTTATAATGCAGAATTTTGTACACCCCAAAATCAAGGTCTTGCGTCTCAAATTGGAAAAGTTCGTTCAGGAAATTGATTAATTGTTCAAGCGCAGTTTTATTATCAGACATTTTTTTAATTCGTTTTTATTAATTCGGCTTCAAAATATTCAAGTTAAATCAACAGATATATTAGATAAATTTACTTAAACTTTAAAGTTCAAATGCCGGGTGCTAAAATAGGTTTAAATTATGGATTGTAACTTTTCTATTGGCAAAGAACAACAGTTAAAGACCATTATAATTCAATGGGAATAATATTTACTTGGCCACAGCAGAATTTTCCAGTTTCATAACAACGAATAAAAAAAATTACGCCTTATCTGCACATTACTGCAAGTCCCGGTTTATAATTTTCATAACCTCAGCAGCCGCATAAACATCTTTATTTTTAGTGTCGTCATTAAAATATTTAACCTCAGTCCCGGAAGATTTTAATGCTAGTCGAAGATATTTTAGGACTTGTTTATATCAGATTTTTCGTTTAATTCCAAAATGGGTTGACCAGAAGTATTCACAAATTCCATTGTTTTCGCTGTTGCTTTTATCGAATTAACTAATGCAACATTTCTTTCATTTTCTGGATCCAATTCTTCTCCATCTTGAGATGCAGGCAAGGGTTCCACCCTAATTTCTATATTAAAGCCATTGTCAATTCTATTGGCGATTTTATTTAAGGCAATAGTAACTCCATTAGTTAGTTCATTTTTTCTGGGAACATCAGTTTTTTTATAGTTTTCTTTAATTATTTGGGTAGCAATTTTCTTTATTTCTTTTTCCATTAGACTATTTGCATGTTCTTCAATATCCTTTGTAGCTTTTTCAGGAACACCTGTAGATTTCAGTTGGTTGCGCAATACTTTTATTTCCAGTATCGTTTTATAATTATTAATAATTTTTTCGACTGCTTCTGATAAAACTTTTCCAACTTGTAAGCCTATTAAAACATAAACCAAAAAATCACTTGAGGAAATCGTTTTTACTTCATATTCATTTTTTTCTCCTGTAACAGCTTCCGAAATCGTATTTAAAATGAAATTTAATTCTGCCATTTCTTTATTCAAACTGGAAAGCTTGTTTTTTACAAACACACGTGGAATGGAATAACCTAATTCACATTCTCCTGGTTCTAATTCTTCCGCACCAAGATTTAAGTTTTTAAATCCTAAAACCATAGTGTCGATAGTACTTATAAACTGCTCGTTCCCTGATACGATCTTACTTATATCCTCCAATGCAGATGCAGGGGTGATTTGATTAGTAGCGAAAATTCCTTTTATTTCTTCTTTTAATGAGATGCCAAAGATATTGTCACCTCCAATTTCTTTCATAATTTGCTTCCAGCCCGGACTAAATTCATTTATTTTAGAATTTTCCAGGGTTAGGTATAAATCATTTAAAGCAGTAACTAAATTTTGTTGATATGCTGCCTGCTGTGGTTGATTAACTTGATTTTGTAAATTGTCCCTTACAGCCTGTAATTTTATTATCAAATCACTTTCTACATACTCTTTTTGTATCTCAAGTAAAATCTTGTTTAATCTTTCAGCATTCATAGCAATTAGTTTGGTTTTTAATTATAGCCCTTGTTTTCATATGACATGTAAATATATGTTATTATATATCACATTATTAAGAACTCCATCATTTCGCCCTAATTCCTATTGTCAATTTTCAAAAACTTCTAAAAACCACTAAAATTCTTGCAAAATCTTTTTTGCCAACCATCCAAATTTTAAACTGGTCCTTCATTTAGAATGGTACTGATTGCCATATATGTTTCATAGCTACACCAAAAAAGAAAAGTACGCTTCTTTTTTATCTGGAATAAAATTATTGGAACAGGATCCTTTTAAACTAATTTAAGATTTCATTGCACAATTATGGATATTTCTCATAATCATTTTAAATCAAATCCCAATTCCTTCCTCCCCTTCCATTCCGAAACCACCAAATCCAATTTACATTCCCTATTCAATTTCTCTATAAAATAAATAACCAATTCCGGAGAATTCTCTTCGCGATGCATGTGCATGAAAAAATACAATTCTTCCAATCCGTTGTTCAACCAGTATTTTATGCGTTTTATCCAATCATCACACCGGGTAAAATCAGATGGATGCAGGCCGTTTCCGACAAAACGGATAAATGCTTTTGGTGTGGTCAAATACATCAGTGCCACATCTCTTCTGCCGGCAGTATCGGTTATGATCAATCCAATATTATTTAAAGAAAGTTCTTTAATCAACTTTTCAAAAATGGCCTTATCTGCGAACCAATCTTTATGGCGAAGTTCTAAAAACAACGGAGCATCTCTCGGATTATCAAATAGAAAATCATACAAAAAAGAGGCTCTTTCGGGAGAATAACTTTTGAGCACGAGATAAGCCGGACCAAGATTCTTTCCAAAGCCTTTTTTAACTTCTAAAAACTGGTGGAGGTAACGTTGTTCTTTTTCTTTATCAGGTCCGGGAATGATGTAGCGGGTTAGTTTTGGACAAAAGAGAAAGTCTTTTCCCTTGGCATGATCTGCCCAGGTTTGCACCTGCGCTTCTGAAGGCATTTTATAACCGGTGGCATTCAGTTCTATGCTGTTGAACTCTTTGATGTAAAGCTTCAGGAAATCTTTTTCTTTTGTGCCTTCCGGATAAATTTTTCCGATCCAATCGGGTCGGCCCCATTTCGCGCAGCCGACATATATTTTTGTTTTTTTTGCTTTTTTGCCGGATAAAATAGTTTTGTTGAAAGAGGGTTCTTTTGGGAGGGTGAAATTGATTTTGTTGAGGTCGGTTCGAGGTACTTCTCCAAATTCCATAAATATTATTTTTAGATGTCTAAAAAAGAATTGTCAAATGTCCTGGCATAAAGTTCGCCAATTAAAATGATTTTGTTTAACTGATAATGAATTGGAGCTTATAAAACGGACCTGATTATAGTAGGGTTTTGCAATTTTGCTCACCAAAAAATAAGGTAATAAGGTCGGATCTAAACGATAAACAGGTTTCTACTAAGGTTGGGAATTCATAGGCATGGGGTCTCTAAAAAAAGTACCACTGATTGTTTTTAATAATTGCTTTTTTTAAGGATTCAGAATAATTGAAACTGCCTTAAACCTTAGTAGGGAATACAGACCTAACACACCCCAACTTTATTACCTTATTTTCAGCATGATTTGGGAACCATGATCTGATTTTTTAAAAACATGTTGTTCTCTAAATGCATCATTATATAATCGTAGCCTGCCCATCATAACTTTCCAAAAGTTGTAGATCCTTTCCGTGATAGCATGATCCGGACTTCGAACTTTTGGAAAGTAGGCAAAATACTTTCAGTCAATTACTTTAGTAACGGGTAAGCACAGGTCGGAGACCTGCGCTAGAAGGAACATGGGAGCAACGTCTCTTCTGCCGG
>JBBSUB010000031.1:0-25878 GCA_038235345.1 Chitinophagales bacterium | reverse complement strand
TAATATTCCCTTTATTGCCATCACAGGAAGTAATGGAAAAACAACAACAAAGGAACTCATTCATGCGGTACTTTCCACAAGTTTCAAGACTTACACAACCATCGGAAATCTAAATAACCATATCGGCATTCCACTCACTATTTTAAGAATAAAACCTGAGGCAGAAATGGCCGTTATTGAAATGGGCGCCAATCATCAACATGAGATCGAAGAATATTGTATGTATGCACAACCAAATTACGGGCTCATCACCAATATTGGAAAGGCACATCTGGAAGGCTTTGGAGGTTTGGAAGGAGTAAAAAAAGGCAAGGGAGAATTATTTACCTACCTGGGAAAAACAAACGGAACAGCCTTTGTGTATTCTGATGATGCCAACGTGGTAGAATTAGCTGAGCGGGTTAAAAACAACGTTCATTATGGAAGTTTGAATGAATTGCCCACAGGTAGAATTACCGTTAAAGATCCATTTATTGGCTTTGAAGTTCCGGGAGAAAAACCGCTTTCAATACAGACAAATCTTGTAGGAAGTTATAACCTTCCGAATCTGCTTGCAGCCGTATGTGTGGGTCGCTATTTCAAGGTAAAAGATAAAAAAATAAAAGATGCTTTAGAAAATTATATCCCTTCCAACAGCCGGTCACAATTAATCGAAAAGGATGGAAATAAAATCATCCTGGATGCCTATAATGCCAACCCCGGAAGTATGAAATTAGCTATCGAAAATTTAGCACAAATGAAGGGAGAAAAGAAAATTTTATTTCTTGGTGATATGAAAGAATTAGGAACTGAAAGCAAAGCGGAACATCAGACGATCGTAAATCTGTTAAACCAATTTAATTGGTCAGAAGTGATTCTTGTTGGTGCAAACTTTGGAGAAATTCAATCAACCTACAAACATTTTGAAAACTCTAAACAAGCCGCAGAATGGTTTAAAGAGCAAAAAATAAAAGATGCGCTGATCTTGGTGAAAGGTTCACGGAGTATGGAGATGGAGCGGGTAGTTCGGAGTTAGGAGTTAGGAGTTAGTTTAAAGTTTGTTGTTTACAGTTTGTAGTTTGTAGTTGCTTAATTGCTAACAGCTTATAGCTTATAGCTCACAACTCATAGCTAAAATCTCATTTATGCCGAAAAAAAGCGCCGGAATAATCCTTTACCGTTTTCAAAATAATCAACCGGAAATTTTCCTTCTTCATCCGGGTGGTCCATTTTGGGCAAAAAAAGATGCGGGATCCTGGTCAATTCCCAAGGGAGAATTTGCTGAAGATGAAGAAGCCCTTTCGGCAGCAAAAAGAGAATTAGAAGAAGAAACAGGGATAAAAGCAGAGGGGATTTTTATCGAACTAACACCCGTGAAACAAAAGAGCGGGAAAACCATTTATGCCTGGGCTCTCGAGATGGAGGTAGACCCGGAAAAAATAATCAGTAATACCATTTTTATCGAATGGCCTCCACGCACAGGTTTTCAATTAGAAATACCTGAGGTAGACAGAGGTGCATGGTTTAACATGGAAGCTGCACTAAGCAAAGTGGTTCAGGGGCAAGCTTCCATTTTGAGAGAACTTTTTAGAAAATTAGCTTACGGATCGAACATTCAGAAAAAATAGGCATGGTCTAATAAATAGTACAGAATAAACCATCTGTACATTTACCAAAGAAGACTAATAAAAGAAGATTCTTTTCAGAAAAACAGAGGGCAAATTAGCAATTAAAAATAATCAAACCGGCACAGCCTCACTTCCAGTTTTGGCAGACTGCTCCGGTTTGATCATTAAAACCAAACTTCAAAAAAAGAATATCAATAAATCCCCATTCTAGAACCTACTCAATTCCGGGGGATCATATATTACTAATAGAGAAATGACGAATTTTCTCATCCAAAATAAATCCCGGAAATTCTATTCTTGATTGGTGATTTATTTTGTTGGAGGAAGAAGTACTGCAT
The DNA here is from genome assembly GCA_038235345.1 of Chitinophagales bacterium. Lineage (GTDB taxonomy): Bacteria > Bacteroidota > Bacteroidia > Chitinophagales > Chitinophagaceae > Ginsengibacter. The sequence continues at coordinate 23,933 of JBBSUB010000031.1, read as the reverse complement.
CAATTACATGTACCACACCATTCGCTGCAGGAATAGAAGCTACAATAGTTGCTTTTCCATTGATCATTACTTTTCCGTCCTTCACACTCATAGTAATCGGGTCACCATTTACCTGGCCGATTTCCTGTCCATCCGTAAAGCTTTCAGCATTGTAAACACCTACAATTACGTGATACTGCAATATATTCACCAGGGCATCTTTGTTTTCCGGCTTTAATAAATTTTCCACAGTGCCGGCTGGTAGTGCACCAAATGCCGCGTTGGTTGGAGCAAATACTGTAAAGGGTCCTGCGTTGCTCAACGCATCTACCAATCCAGCCGCCTGAACAGCTTTTACCAGAGTCGTGTGATCCGGACTACTTACAGCCACCTGTACTACGTTCCTGGCAGATACATCATCCTGCACACCTGATTGGCCTGTCAGGGCTTCAGTAGGTTCAGCCGGTGTTTCAGTTTTAGTTTCTGTGGCGCTATTGCAGCTCATAAAAAGACAAGCTCCTGCAATCATAAATACGCTAAAAAAATTTTTCATATTGAGTTAATTTATTTGAGAGTAAAAGTAGAAAACAGGTTGCTCAAGATTTATGATTGCTGACGGTAATAAATATGATTTGGGTCATATGTCTGACAAACATGAATTGAGAAAAGAAGAAACATAAATTCCCTTTTTTAATTATCAAGAGGTATTCGCATCATTAATACTCTACTGAAAGTCTTTAAAATCAGACATTTATAACTCGTTATAAATATTTTAGAAAATGAAAATTAAAAATACCAGCCGGATTTTCCACTTAAATGAGTTTCTCTACCAGCAGTCATTTTTAAATGCAGAGCGACAAAAAAATATTAATTTTAAAAATCCTTATTTACAGAGAGGGGTTCAAAACAATATTTAAATGAGAAGAATTCTTTTCCATATTGTTGCAGTTTTATTTTTTTCTTCTTTTAGCTTTCCACTAATCGCAGGCAATACTGATCCTTTCTCCATTCAGCATTTTGACAATCGGAATGGGCTTTCCAATAGTTCCATTAATAAATTATTCAGGGATTCAGATGATATTTTATGGATAGCTACCTGGGATGGATTAAATATGTATGATGGCACAGACTTTCATGTATTTAATTACAGCAAAGAAAAAGATTCAAAAAGTATTGGAAGCAATGTGATCCAGAATATAACAGAAGACAAAAGCGGGAATATCTGGATAACGACCATTGAAGGGATTTCCAGGTACGACAAGAGTTCAGGTAAATTCACAAATTACTTTTACAATTTACACCGGACAGGTAAGTTGAGTGAACAGGAATACGCCATAGCAGTGGACACAGCCGGAATGGTTTATTGTCTGATTCAAAAAACCGGGCTTACCTATTATGACGTTGCAACGGATAGATTTAAAGCCTCTCACTTACCCTTACGAAACGCCCGAATCACCAAACTTTCTTTTGATGAAAATAATCATTTATGGTTATTGAATTCCGACGGGCAGTTAGATAAATGCGGTGGCACGAAAGATAAATTCAGCCTTTTAAATACCTTTGGAAAAAAGGAGTTCATCACAGATTATTTTCAGGCTAATTCAAAACTTTTCTTCACAACTTCCGGCAACAGGCTTTATTCCATCAATAATAAAACAGGCGAACAGCAAAGTTTGCTGCAATTGCCCAATCCGATCAATCATATTATTTTCTATAAAGAACATTATTTTTTAGCCTGGTCTAATAAAGGATACGGTGTGTATGAAAGTGACTTCACTCCTTCCAAATTCCTGGAAACAGAATCCAAACAAATGCAGGATTTGAAAATAACTTCCTGGGAACTGGGTACAGAGGATATATTATGGTATGGAACAGATGGAAATGGTTTAATTAAAATTTATCCGCGAACAAATTATTTTGGAACGGTCACCACTTCAGAGAATAATAATTCGTACAATAAATCCGTCAGGGCATTTTGCCGGGAGAATAATAATCTATGGGTGGGAACAAAAGGAAGTGGGATAATTCAATATAAAAATTTCTGGAGTTTGAATGAGGAGGAACAGGGTCATCAGAAATCAATTACCAGTCCCACAATAGATAATAATTCTGTTTTTGCCTTAAAAAAAGGAAATGATGACCTTATCTACATAGGATCTGATGGCAAAGGATTGACTATTTATGATCTTCAAACAAAACAATTTACTAAATGGAATTCCGTAAAAGGCCAGGAAGGATTTCCGGACTTTCGATCGGTGTATGCCATTTTCCAGGAGGCAGACAATAGTTTATGGATAGGCACAAGTGGTTATGGATTGATTCATCTGAAAATGAATAAAAATGAGCATGGAAACCTGGCGATTCAGTTTTTAGAAAGATATACATCGGACAATAGTGATGCCGGGCCTGTAAATGATATCATCTATTCCATCACCCCTGGAAATGAAGATCAATTATGGATCGGTTGCAGGTATGGGGGATTAAGTCTATTGAATAAAAAAACAAAGAAATTTAAAACATTTAAAGCCTTTACCTATGAAGGCAGTCTCTCCAATAATGATGTACTTTCCGTGTTTAAAGATAGCCGTGAACGCATTTGGGTTGGTACAAGTTATGGCCTTAACTGGATAGAAGGAAAAGATGCCTTGAAAGCAGAACCTGTTTTCCAAAAATTAACGACCATCAATGGTCTGCCCAATAATACAATACACGCCATTGAAGAAGATAGAACCGGGCAAATATGGGTGAGCACCAATAAGGGCCTGGCAAGATTAAATCCCGAAAACCTGGAAATTTCCTATTATCAGCATTCGGATGGTTTACAAAGCAACGAATTTGGCGATGGTGCCGTTTGGAAGGATATTCAGGACAACTTATTTTTTGGTGGCACATATGGATTTAATAATTTCATACCACAGAATATAACTAAATCCACCTGGTTACCAAACTTGATCATTGATGGAATATCGGTAGGCGGAAAAAAGACAGAAGAAAATGGCTTCATTGTTTTAAAGCCACTGGAAATGAATCGACATCTTCAGTATACTATAGACCGGAATGAGAATTTTATTGAACTCAATATACGATCACTCAGTTTTTTAAACAGCGAAAAAAGTGAATATGCCTACTACCTGGAGGGTTATAATAAAGAATGGTATTATGCCGGAAAAAATGGAAAACTCACTTTTAGCAATATACTCCCCGGTACCTATAATCTTAAAATAAAATGGAGCAACGGGGATGGAATCTGGACCGAACCTACATCATTTTTAACATTGAAAGTAAATCAATATCCCTGGCTGACAACCTATGCCTGGCTTGGGTATTTCATTATTCTTTCCATACTTGGTTATTTATTTTACCGGTACAGAAAAAACAAACTGGAGATCCGTCATCAGTTGGAGGTGGAACATTTATTAAGAAAAAAAGAAGAAGAACTTCATCAAAACCGGTTAGGGTTCTTTACCAATATTGCGCACGAACTGCAAACACCTTTAACCCTGATCATGGGCGCTTCGGAAAGGCAGAAAGAATTGACGGTTCCCGAAAAAAACCGTCCGGGAATAAACTACTTCCCTACCCTCATCCATCAGCAGGCATCTAAACTAACCTACCTTGTTCAACAATTATTAGAATTCCGCAAAGTAGAAGCAGGCTTTTTGAAAAATCAATTCAGCCATGGAAACATTTCTGATTTTTTATATAATCTGACCGAACCCTTTATGGTTCTAAGCGATCAGCTGAATAAATCCTTTGAGCTGGATATAGAAAGCAATATGACCGGATGGATCGATAAGGATAAGATCGAAAAAATAATCTATAACCTTTTATCCAATGCCTTTAAATATTCCGGAAAGAATGAACAAATTATTTTCTCCTCCAAAATAAATAAACAAGACAAACAACTGGAAATAATTGTTTCAAATTCAGGAATAGACATGAATAAAGAACAGGTTGAAAAACTCTTTGATCAGTTTTATTCCGCTTCAGGCATTCAATCCAAAACAGGCCAGTTCGGAACAGGTATCGGCCTGGCCTTTACGCGCCAACTTGTGAATATGATCAATGGAAGTATTACGGCAGAAAGCAGATCCGGCTGGATCCATTTTAAAGTAAACCTTCCTATAAGTGCTGCCAGCAATGAACTTCAGGCTCCAGTTAAAAGTGAAAAACTAAATGAGCAACCTTCTTATTTATTTCAAACCATTACAAATTATTCCGAAATGGGGCAGCCGGAAACTGCGATGGATAATAACAAAGAGGCAATCATTGACGATTTATTGAATGAGGAAAAGAAAAAAATATTGATTGTAGAAGATGAAGCTGAGATCAGGTTTCTTTTAAAAGATATTTTAAAAAATGATTACATTATTTATGAAGCAGAAGATGGGAGAAACGCATTGGAATTTGTGGAAAAGATCATGCCGGCCTTAGTAATTTGTGATGTGATGATGCCGAATATGAATGGCCTGGAATTATGCCATAAAATGAAAGAAACATTATCCACCTGTCAGATTCCTTTTATTCTTTTATCGGCCCGTGGTAGTCAGGATCAGCACATGGAAGGATATGAAGTGGGTGCAGATGCCTATATTGACAAGCCTTTCAATGCGGCTCATTTAAAACTCAGGATAAGAAAATTATTAGAATACCGCGAAAAACTTCATAGCCTTTTCAATAATAATAAGGACACCGACTTATTCAATTTAAAAGAACCGGAAATTGAAGACGCCGATAAGACTTTTCTTACCTCAGTTGTAAAAGTAATTGAAGAGAATATTTCTTCTGAAGATTTAAATGCTGCTTTTTTAGAAAAGGAATTCTTTTTAAGTAAAATGCAATTGTACCGAAAATTAAAAAGCCTGACGAATATGACTCCCGGGGAGTTTATAAAATCCATTCGTTTAAAAACAACAGCGAACCTTTTGCGCACCACAAATTTAAATGTGCTGGAAATATTTTTCAGGACAGGCTTTAACAATCAATCCTATTTCTTCAGGGAATTCAAGAAACAGTATCAATGCTCCCCAAATGAGTACCGGGAGCAGAATCAAATAAGAGGATAATTCTTTTAATGAGCCAGATGTTTTTAAAATACAATGATATGTATTACCGGGAGGGAGTTTTTATCTCTATTTAAATCTGCAAAATTCAGCGGACAATATTCGACCCCGTGGGGGGTCGGTATGTAAGGCTTCAACATTTGCTATAAACATTTGACCCCGTTTGGGTCGATACAATCTTCAATGTAATTAAAAGGATAATAATTTTAGATAAGAAATCACACCATTTCTATTTATTGAATAGTCCAAAGGACAATGAGTAAATATTAGATAGTATGATGCAGATGTAAGAACTATTTTTGGACATTTATACTTCGCAAGGCGCAAAACAGTGAATGATATATTACGGTGGGGGCGATTTCTTTCGCGACCTGAACGATTTTCCACCAACGGTTCAGACTCCGAAGGAACGGGGCAGGCAGCTAAGCATTCCGACCCTTCTTCAGAAAATTCATCAATTTATCCCTTGTGTAGCATACTATTTATATTCGGTATAAATAGTTGCAAAATATGGTTATTACCTTCAAAAAAGTTTCTAAAATTTTGTTGCAAAGTACCTTAAATATGAAAAATCTTTCCGGTAATTGATGGCTTAAAACCTCCTGTCGAAAAATGCTTATGCCAGTTCATTAGAAGAAATTACCGGCAAAACATTTCGGTTACAAAATGAATTGTTCATCACCAATAGCGTTGAGTCAGTTAAACATTCTTATCGTTACTAATGTTATCAGACCCCAACGGGGTCAGATGTTGATAGTTGTACCAATCGTTGAATACCCGACCCAAGCGGGGTCGAATCTATGTTTGAATTTAAAAGTGAGTGAGCCTTTTTTCGGAACCCGTGGACACCAACCAAAACCTATACTTCGTCGTCCGACTAGTTTCCGATCAGCGACATTTTGAAATTCGCCAAAATAACGCTCCTTCATTTTATGAAATTTGAACCTTTTCTCATTTTTTGTTTTCTGATCACATTCTAAAATGATTTCAAATAATTTCTTGATTTCCTGAAATCAGCCCAATTTATACGTAAAATGACACCATAGTACAGTGAAATGTTACTATAGTGCACCCAATCTGCAGTTGCCACAAGTAATTTTAGGGGAACAAATCTATCATTATGCGTTATGACCAAATAAGAGTGCTGCTGATATGCTGGCTGTTTTTACAGGCACCTTTATTTGTTTTAAGCCAAAACCTATCACTCCAGGCAACTGGAAATCCCAAAGATGGATTTACCGTGAACGTATTATACAACAACAAATTAATAACTACCAGTGATGAAGAATTCTCTCTTCAACTATTTAATCTTGACTTAAGCACAGATACAGCGATTCAATGGAAAGGACAAAAATGGTCAGGAGATAACCAAAATCTCACTTTGGAAGGTACTTTTCATATCATGGCCTTTGATGCAAACTTATCTGTTACTGTAAATTATAAAGTAATGAACCAGCATCTCCTAAAAAAAGAAGTGCGGCTCTTTCAACCTTCCATGCCGGATATGCATTACATCTTAAAGGAAACAACGAGGCCGGCCGAAAAACCTCTGCGCTATACTACTTTTGAATACGATTCTTTTCCCGGAGGACTCGTCCATGAAATGTACCCATCTGCCGGGTTTATTTCACCCGATAATTTTGTCGTTGGTTTACTGACGGATGCCGGCTATAAAAATCAATATACCCGAAATACACGTCGAAGATTTAGCGGTCGTGGTGGGGGATTTACTGGCTGGCGAAGATTACCGGACACGGAACTATTTTCCGTTGCGAATGCCGAAGAACAAAAACAGAACAATGATTATATCCGGCAAACTTTTGGTGAAATGGTCAATCTTGATGCAGGAAAAAAAACGGTTTTAGATCTCCCTGCTTCTTATAAAATAGAAAATGCAACCGTCACTATTGATAATAACATACTTTCCATAAAAGGTCAAAAACAAGGGCGGGCAGGAATCAAATACATCGCTCCATTTAAAGACCAGAACATTTATACGATTTCCTTCCAGGTAAAAGGGAATACCCCTGTCTCACTCAAAATGTTCAGAATAAAAAATGGAAATGAAACGATTGAACTCGAATACGGACTTAAATACATTGACCAGTTTCCTGTAAAAGATAATGAATGGACCCTTTTTAAAGGAAGTATTTTCGTGCCTTATATTGAACAAGATTCTGTTTCTCTATTCATCGGAACACAATCAGGAAAAGATGCGTTTCTAAATATCAAAGACCTTCAGATAGTTCAGCATCAACCTAAAATAGAACCCTACAATATACTTCCTTTTGGACAAGAAGTGACAAAAACCACTTACCTGTTTATAGAACCCTGGAAGACCCATGAGCAATATATGATTTCTTCACAGGTACGTTTGGCAGAAGGGAAAAATTTCAAAGGCACGGAGGTTGAAAAAATGTTGTATGCGAATTTAAATATGCTCACCTGGATCACGGATACAAAGGACTTTACACCGCTGAACGTACCGAACATGAATTATGCTCCGGATATGTATAACCGCGATGCATTCTTTTCTACCGTATCTACTTACAATAAAGAACTAAACCTGAAAATCTGGAATCAGTGGGCAAGAACACAAACTCCGGCAGGTGGAATTGGTACGATCATCACCCCTTTAATGGGATCTGTGGAAGCAAAAGATAATGAGGCCACCATCGAATGGCTGATGTGGGCCTTACTAAATAAACGTCGTTTTGGTATAGAACTGCCACAGGATAAAATAGCAAAAGCTGTGGACTATGTATTAAATGAATTTGACGAAGACAGGGATGGTATTTGCAAATCCCATTTTTCATTAAGTCAGATAGACATTGTCGATTTCAAACCTAAAACAGACAGGCTTTCGGTGAACCAGGGAATGCTGGCTGTTGCGTTGAGAACCATCAAAGAATTGGGATTTGATATAACTGAATCTTATATCGAAAAAGCAGAAAAAGGATACCGTGATTTTTATGATCCCAAAAGAAAACATTTGCTTTTTGATCGAAATTATCCTGACCTGATCTCCGTTACAGACCTGGAACCAGAATTTTATTCCATCTGGTTATTCGATCATAAAATGCTGACGGATGAGATGGTAAAAAATCACCTGGACCAGATCCCCATTTTGAATAAAGTTTCCAATTCGCCCCACCCGGAATTAGGTACAACTGCACCGGTATTGATCCGACTCACCAATGATAAAAAAGGATATGCGTATCTCAGTAAAGATTACCAACCTTTTGCAGAATTCGGCGAAGCAAATTATGCCAATGGAAAAAATGACGGCTATTATTATAACGGCGGAAGTTGGTTGCGGGGAGAATACTGCGCCTATGTTACCGGCTTAAAGCACGGCTGGCAAAAAGCCACAAAACTGATGGAGAACAGGCTGTGGGCAGAAATATACTTAAACCCTAAATGGCCTTTCAGTAAAGAATTTATCCCTACTAAATGGACGTCCTTTGATACATGGTGGCCTTCTACCAAAGGACTTTGTTGGAATGTTTTCATCCTGATGGCTGATGAGGTAGCAGGATTAAGAACGCCACAGATGGATCCGGATTTCAAATCTCAAGAAAAAACTTTTTAACCCTATCCCCATAATTTTTAAACTTAAAAAACATGAAAGAAATTCCCCCTAAACGAACACATTAAACGGGTTTTGTCATGAGTATATTTCAAAATGACGCTTCACCGCGTTAAGAGTGGGCGGTGGAGACACCGGCCGCAGCGCACCTCCCGGGTTAGTGTCCGCACCAACCCCAGCATTTTGAATTGTACTCCTTATCGACTCATTCTTCAATCAACGCTTTCAATAGAATTACCACCTACTTTTTACAATTATTAAAACATGCATGTATGAAATACAATTTCAAAAATTCCATTTTACTACTGCGAAAAAATCTTCCGCAGATTAGAAACCTGGTGCTCTGCCTTTTGCTGATAGCAGGGATGCAGATTTCTGCTACCGCTCAAAATCCGTCGGATAAAAGAATAACCGGTAAGGTCATTTCTTCTGCGGGGGAACCACTGGAGGGCGCCACTATCGCTGTGAAGAATTCCACCAGCACCACCACTTCAGATGGAGAGGGAAATTTTTCTCTTTCAGCTCCGGACAATGCTACCCTGATCATCACATTTGTTGGATACGACAAACAGGAAGTAACTGTTGCGGGGAAAAATTCCTTCACCATCGTACTAGTTTCATCTGAAAAAACACTGTCAGATGTAGTAGTGGTTGGGTACACCAGTCAGAAAAAATCTTCTCTTACCGGAGCCATTTCTGCCGTGAACATGAATGATCTGGAATCGCGAAGAGTACCTGATGTGGCACAATTGCTCCAGGGGCAGGTAGCCGGTGTACAGGTAACACAAAGTACAGGCGCGCCAGGAGATGGTATTAATATTACCATCCGCGGTGTAGGTTCCATTGGCAGCAGCAGCGATCCGCTTTTCATTGTGGATGGCTTGCCTACAACGGACATATCCTTTATTAATCCGGCAGATATTCAATCCATGACCGTTCTAAAGGATGCCTCGGCAGCCGCCATTTATGGAGCAAGAGCTTCAGGAGGTGTCGTGGTAATTGTCACTAAAAGTGGTCAAAAAGGAAAATCGAATATTAACGTCGGGTATTACTATGGTCTTCAAAAAGTGACTAATCTCCCCACGATGCTTAATGCCACCCAATACATGAATAAAATGGAAGAGAGTTGGAAGAACTCCGGTTATAGCGGCACCAATCCATACACAGCGGATAAATCAAGAACAGATTTCTCCAACACAAATTGGTTGAAGGAATTATTCGAAACTGGTCAAACTCAAAATCTCCAGGTTTCAGCCAGTGGTGGCTCTGATAAAGTACAATACCTGATTTCCGGAGAATACTATGGACAGGATGGTATTGTCAAATATAATAATGATCAGTACCAGCGCCTGAGTTTCAGAACAAATATAAATGCGAATATTACAGATCGCTTAACAGTCGGAACGAATCTGCAAATCTCCAATACTTTACAGGATAAAATCTCTTCCAGTGGTGATGCGCCGGGTGTCATCCGTCATGCTTTTATCCGGCCACCTGTAATAGCTGTTTTCAAGGATAAAACTGATCCAAGTTATAAGCCCGATGATCCTTATACTGACCTGCCATTCTATTCACAAAATGTAGCAGCGAATGGTGGAAGCTGGAACGGAGGTGCCAACAAATATGAATTCAGTTCTAATCCACTGGCAATAGCGAAGTTCACCAATGACAAGCGTCGAAATTTTAAAACCTTTGGTAGTGTGTATGCTGAATACGGTTTCTTAAAAAATAAAGAATTAGTGCTGAGAAGCAACCTGGGTTTAGATTTGAACATGTCTCACAATAAAGCATTTAATAAAAATTATGGAGACAATGATGGAGGTGGCGCAGCAGTTGATAAAGGAACCGGCCGCCAAAACCGCCCAACAAATTTGAATGAAGACAGAGGCCAGGAAACCACCATCACCTGGACAAATACATTGAAATACAATAAACGCATCCAGGACCACTCCTTTAATGTATTGGTTGGAACTGAATACATCACCAATTATTCCTCTTCTGTGGGTGCTTCCAGAGCAAGGTTTAGCAATACAAATTCCGCCTTTCAATATATTGACTTTGGTGCCTTTCCGCTTGACCTTTGGAATGGAGGAGGAGCTTCAGAGTGGGCACTGTTCTCTCTTTTTGGTTCTGTTGATTACAATTACCATAATCGCTATTTCGCCACCGCCAGTCTTCGGCAGGATGCTTCCAGCCGGTTTGCTGAAAATAATCAAAAAGCCTTATTCCCTTCCTTCTCTGCGGGATGGAGAATTTCCCAGGAAAATTTTATGCAGAATGTAAACTGGATATCTGATCTGAAATTGCGGGCAAGTACGGGCAAACTGGGGAATCAATCCGGTCTTGCAAACTATAATTCACTCGCCATTTATGATCCTTTGGGTACTTTATTACGCTATGGAAATCCTGATTTAAAATGGGAAACTACCAACCAGGATAATATTGGTCTTGACCTGGGATTATTTCAAAACAGGCTGACTATTTCAGCGGATTATTATAATAAAACAACCTCTGATCTGTTATTACCCCTGAGCCTGCCGCAGTTGGTAGGAGATGTACAACCTACTATAGTCAACGCAGGTCAAGTAAGCAATAAAGGATTTGAATTATCAATTGGGTACAGAGAAAACAGGAGTGCATTTAAATACAGTATAAATGCAAACATGTCCACTGTAAAAAATAACGTAGAAAAATTAGATCCCAATTTACCGAATATTTACGGCCAGGTTTCCAAAACAGAACCAGGACATCCCCTGAATTCTTTTTATGGATTTAAGATGACAGGTATTTATCAAAATCAAAAAGAGATCGATGATTACTTAACAGGAGCGCCTCATCCGGAAATAAAACCGGGCGATATAAAATTCCTGGACATGAACAAAGATGGTGTTATCAATGATAACGACCGCACGTATATCGGAAATCCTAACCCCCGACTTTTTTACGGATTTAATTTCCTTGCTTCTTATAAAAACCTGGACTTTGCCTTCCTGATTCAAGGGGTGGATGGAGTAGAAAAATACAATGATCTTAAAAAAATCATCGACTACGATACCCGGCCATTTAATCATTCCATAAATACTTTAAATGCATGGAACGGAGAAGGTAGCAGTAACACGGTTCCACGTTCCACTTTTAATGATAATGGGAGCAGTAGAAATTCCAGCATTTTTGTGGAAGATGCTTCCTATATGAGACTTAAAAATATTGAGATAGGTTATACGATCAATACATCCGGAAAAACGCAATCTATTTTCCAGAACGCGCGTTTGTATGTGTCCGCACAAAACCTGTTCACCATTACAAATTATACCGGGCTGGATCCGGAAGCGTATAATATGTTTGACCAGGGAACGTATCCGCAATCCAGGGCATTTTTATTTGGTATAAATATCAAGTTATAATTCACCTTTTAAAAAAATCGATATGAGATCAATATATAAAATACTGGCGGCGCTCTTAATCTTCTGCACAGCCGGTTGTAACAAAGAACTACATAAAACACCTATCGGAATTATTACTGAAGGAATTCCTCCTACAAATGAATCCGTTTTGTACTCAGTGAAATCATCCTACCAACTACTTTCCAGCACGTTAAATATCATCGGAGAATGGGGTTGGGACGACGGGACGGTGCTTCGAAATGATTTTATTTTACAAGATATTGCCTCCGGCGACATGATCAAGAAATGGAATCCTGACGGCGATCAGGCATGGATGGATCAATTTACGGATTTTAGTTTTACTTCTTCCAATGCCGGTATCAAAGGACAATGGAGTTACGATTTTACAGGAGTTGCCCGGACCAATTTAGCCATCAGCTATTTAATGGATGACAAATTAGTCAGCGGCCTGGGCATTGATGAGGCTACTAAGAAATATTTATTGGGACAAGCTTATTTCTTAAGGGCATTTTATTATTTTGACCTGGTGAATATATACGGAGATGTACCCTTGCTTACTGCTCCCCTGCTGAACTTCGCGGATGCATATAATGTGGCTAAAAGAGAACCTAAAGCGAATGTGTACACGCAAATTAGTAAGGATCTTGATCTTGCTTTGACCTTAATCCCGGCTGGAAAATATTCAAATGCAACAGAAAAATGGAGAGTGTCCAAAGGCGCTGTCATGGCAATGCAGGCAAAAGTTGCCTTATACAATCAAAAATGGGCAGATGTTATTACCATTATAAATACATTGGATGGCCTTGGATATTATAGCCTGGATGCAAATTATTTTGACAACTTTAGTGTTGCAAAAGAATTTGCGGAAAATGAAGTCGTTTTTGCTTACGATCATCAATCACTGACCACGCCAAGATCAGGTAATGGACTGTGTGCCTTATTAGGCTGGGGTTTCGTAGCTCCATCGGCAAACTTTATCAGTGCCTTCGAACCCAATGACCCCAGGTTAGGTTTAACGGTAGATGTAGCCGGCCAGAATGTTTATAAAATATTAGGCGAATTAAATGGCAACAATAAAGGCAATGATGATGCTCCCACCAACAAAATATATATCCGCTGGGCGGATGTGATGTTGTGGAAAGCGGAAGCTTTGAATGAAACAGGCGCCTATTCCGATGCAGTTAAAATTATAAATAGTATCCGGAAGCGTGCAAGAACATCTCCTGCTGCGAATGGATCCTTACCTCCTACCGGAACTTTACCGGACAGAGATGTCACATCAACCAGTAAGGACCAAATTAAGAAATGGCTCATTCAGGAAAGACGCGTAGAGCTTGGTTTTGAATCACAACGGTTCAACGATCTTAAAAGATGGGGCATTGCCAAATCATTCCTTACCGGGTTAGGTAAAAACTTCCAGGATAAAAACATGATTTATCCAATCCCGCAAGGAGAAATAGATAAATCCGGTGGAAGCATTACCCAAAATCCGGGTTATTAAAATGCATGGTGGTTTTTCAATATAAAAGGCGGTTAATGTGCTGCTGAAAAGCATGCACGTTAACTCCTTTTTTTACTGCCTTGTTTTATTCATAATTTCTTTTATCTATACTATTTTGAAAAATAATCATTCATTATTTAAAGGGAAATATTATCCAAAAAATCAGTCTTTCATCCTCATTGCAATATGGTGCCTTTTGCTATTGACAGGTTGTAAAAAAAGTGAAGGAACCGTCGCTCCTCCGCTACCGCCACCTCCTGCTCCCGCCGCTCCTGATCTGCCACCGGCCTTTGTTCCCGGCATTTTGAATACTGCCCATTTAGAAAAATTGGTTGTACCGGTTACCTTTCCAAACGGCGAAAAAGCCTTAGGTGTTTATATTTATTCAAATGCACCAAATTACACTCCGGCTGCTGCCACAGGAGAAGGATTTACCTGTGTGGATGATGTGGCAAGAGCAGCGCTCATCTACACAAGAAATCCATCTTTCTCTACAGATACTCTTGTTCAAAAAAGAGCTTTTGGAATGATTCATTTTATCCTGAATATGCAATCGGGAAATGGTTATTTTTATAACTTTTTAAACACCGGAAACACGATCAACAAGGCAGGAATTACCAGTATCGATGAAGCGAAATGGTCGAGCTGGCGGGCACTTCAAACCTTAACTGAAGCATACAATGTCATAAAGACAAAAAACTCTCCCCTTGCAGATAAAATGCTTCTTTCTGCACATAAATTGGTAGCGAAGATCAAATCAGATCTTACTTCATTACCTAAAACAACCACGGAAATAAAAGGTCTGCCCATTCCTGAATGGATGCCGGAGGGAGCCGACCAGGCAGCAACGCTAATCCTGGGCCTGGTGGCTTATTCCGGCATCAAACCCGATGCGGCCATAAATGACTATATCAAAAAATTAGCGGATGGAATTGTCCTCATGCAGTTCGGAGATAAGGCAAATTTCCCCTATTCCGTTTTTCTAAGTTCAGGGAATTCATGGCATGCTTACGGAAGCTTTCAGGCGTATGCACTCTTTAAGGCGGCCGATTTTTTAAAGATGCCGGTTTATAAAGAAAACGCATTGGCTGAAGTCAATAATTTTTATCCCTGGCTAATTCAAAATGGATATAAAAACTCATTCAATCTCACTAAATCAATTGGTGTATTTGCTTCGGAAAGCGAAAAGGAATTTGAGCAGATTGCTTACGGATTCAGTGGGTATATTTTTGCTGCCGTGGAAGCGTATAAACGCACCAAAGAGGCAAAATATGCGGATATAGCCGGGCGCCTTGCTGCCTGGTTCTTTGGAAAAAATTCCGCTAATACAAAAATGTTTTCAACAGAAACCGGTATTTGTTACGATGCAATATTTACGGGAAACCAGGTTAATAAAAATTCAGGAGCGGAATCAACAATCGAAGCGCTCCTTTCCATGCAGCAGATAAGCGGAGAAGCCGCTGTAAAGGCTGCCATGGAAAAATATCAATAATCATTTCTTATTGTAATCAAACAAAAAAGAAGGTATGAAAGACATAGCAAAACGATTTTCACAAAACCCACTCCTTTCGCCATCTGATCTGAAACCAAGTACGGAAGGGCTGGAAATAACCTGTTTATTAAACCCGGGAGCATTCAGGTATGATAGTAAAATATGGCTTCTTATCCGGGTGGCGGAACGGCCGGCACAAAAGGATGACGTCATTTCGTTTCCAATACTTACCGGGGATGGAAGGATTCAAATAATTGAAATTGATAAAAACGATCCTGACCTGAAAGCAACAGATGCCCGTGTGATCAATTATAAAGGAAAAGATTATTTAACGACGCTCTCCCACCTGCGATTATTATGTAGTGAAGATGGCATTTCTTTTTATGAACCGGAAGGTTATCCGCCTATTATGGGCGAAGGAATTTTGCAAACATTTGGTGTAGAAGATTGCCGCGTTTCCTTTCTTGAAAATAAATATTATCTCACTTTTACGGCGGTATCGGATAATGGTGTGGGTGTAGGATTAAAAACCACGACCGACTGGAAACATTTTCAATCCTATGGCATGATATTACCACCGCATAATAAGGATTGCGCCATTTTTGAAGAGAAAATAAATGGTCTGTTTTATATGCTGCATCGCCCAAGCAGCGTGGATATTGGTGGAAATTTTATCTGGCTGGCAGAATCCCCCGATGGCACTCATTGGGGCAATCATAAATGCCTGGTAAAAACAAGAGAAAATGCCTGGGATAGTGCGCGTGTAGGTGCAGGCGCTGCACCAATCAAAACCGAAAAAGGTTGGCTGGAAATTTATCATGGTGCCAATGGCGATCACCAATATTGCCTGGGTGCTTTTTTAATGGATATGAACAATCCTTCAACGGTGATAGCAAGAACAGATGACCCCATCATGATTCCTTCGGAACAGTATGAATTAACAGGCTTTTTCGGAAATGTCGTATTTACAAACGGGCACGTTTTGGAGCCTGATGGCGATACCCTCACCATTTATTACGGCGCTTCAGATGAAGTAGTATGCGGCGCCCAATTTTCTATCCGTGACATCATTGCACGACTAAATTTTAGCTATGTTTAAAAAACTCCAAACTGAAGTCGCACACTTCAAAAGTCAGCCGCATAATTTTAAAATACTGGTAATGACAAATCTCGTCTACGCATTTGTGTTACCTGTCATTGATATTTTTGTGGCTGCCTACATTATGCGAAATTCAAATGATCCTACCAAGGTAGTGATCTATCAATTAACTATTTACACAGGCATTCCCATTACATTTCTGCTGAATGGTTATTTACTTAAGAAAATCAACATCAAGAAATTATATTCTGCCGGCATGATGCTAAGCGGTGTCTCCATGATCATTATGATGTCTATAAAAACATTGGATCTATGGGGAATTGGTTTTGCGGGTATCACGATGGGACTGTCTTTTGGCTTCTATTGGGCGAACAGGGATTTCCTGGCTTTGGCAACGACAAATGATCGGAACCGGAATTATTATTATGGATTGGAAACCTTTTTTTATACCATAATTGCCGTGGTCATTCCGGTCACTATAGGCTGGTTCATCGAATCCAAAGGGGAAGGTACTTTTGTAAAACAAGCCTACCTGATCATTACAGGATGTGTTTTTATCATTACCATTCTAGCTTCTATTGTATGCTTTCGGGGGAAGTTTGAAAATCCGCCCCCCCGCAAATTTGTCTTCTTCAAATTCCATCCATTGTGGTATAAATTATTATCGCTCGCCTTATTAAAAGGATTAGCGCAAGGTTTTTTGGTCACCGCGCCTGCTATGCTTATCATGCTTTTATTAGGAAAGGAAGGAGCATTGGGAACGGCGCAATCTGTGGGTGCGATCATAGCAGCAGTTATAATGTATGTCATTGGCAGATTGTCCAAACCGGAAGACAGAATAAAAATATTTGCCACAGGTCTTATCTTATTTGCAATAGGCGCTATATTTAATGGAGTTTTATTCGATGCAACGGGAGTAGTCATTTTTATCCTGTTATTATTAATTGCCAAACCATTAATGGATCTTGCGTATTTTCCCATTCAGTTCAGGGTCATTGATATCGTTTCAAAAATTGAAAAAAGGGGAGAATATGCTTATATTTTGAACCATGAAGCTGGCTTGTATGTTGGCAGGTTTTTAGGTGCCGGCACATTTCTAGTGATCGCCTATACTGTCTCCACAGAAGGAGCTTTGCGCTATGCCATTATCATTATCGCCATTCTGCAATTAGCGTCTATTTGGGTGGCAAAGAACATTATCGCCCAAGGGAAAAAACTGGCTCCGGATGATGTAGAAGAAGTAGATGCACAAATCTTAAGCATTGTAGCGGAAGATGTTGTGTAATTTTTTTTAAATTAAAATTAAAATGTACCCTATTATGAGATTTGTTTTGATCCTTTGTTTGACCTGTTCCGTATTTATTTCCTGTAAAACGCATCAGGCCGTAGGTGTAGAGCAAAAAGATTTAAAAAGAGTGGATGCGATGGCGCAATTGCCACAGCCTTTTAAAATAATTGATTTCTATGCACTCGCTCACGCTTTTGATAGTACGGTGTATGATTTTAACGCCACAGGCAAGTACTGGCCGCTTGTATGGATTGATAGCAGCCATAAAAATTTCGATCAAAATGTTGTGGGATTATATACCGCCATTGGCGATGTGCGACAGGGCAAAAATAATAACGGCATGTTCCATGAAGCTCTGGCAACAATGGGTGCCACATTAGGTGCTACTTTGGTAGGAATCGATAAGAGTAATGAGAAAAATCTGAATTATGTAAGAATGCTGAAAAACTATTTCAACAAAGAAACCGGTTGGGATATCATGATGAATAATACCGCGCCGGAGGTGGCTTTGTTGGGTGGCGGCTACGGTCGTGATTGGTGGTATGATGTGTATCCAAATGTTTTATTTTATGCGATTTATGATCTTTATCCGAATGAACCCGGTTTTGATGAAATCGCTAAAAGCATTGCGGATAAATTTTACCTGGCAGATTCTATTTTAAACGGAAACTATAATTATTCCTTTTTTGATTATGGAAAAATGAAACCTGTAACCAATAATATTTGCGCACAACCGGATGCAGCCGCAGGTCATGCCTGGGTGCTTTATTCCGCCTATAAAAAATTCCACGATCCGCGATATTTAAAAGGAGCGATTAGTGCATTAAAGGCTTTGGAAGCACAACCAAAAAACCCCAGTTATGAGGTATTGATGCCTTTTGGTGCTTACATGGCGGCACGAATCAATGCAGAACAGGGAGAGAAATTTGATGTCCAAAAAATGCTGGAATGGAGCTTTGATGGCACAGCGGAATGCCGCGAAGGTTGGGGCTTTTTAGTAGGCACTTGGAACGGATACGACATTTCGGGTATTGTAGGAAGCACTGTTGATCATGGTGGCTATGGTTTTTTAATGAATACTTATGATGCAGCCTGGCCTTTGATTCCAATGGTTAGATATGATCAATCTTATGCAAATGTCATGGGCAAATGGATGTTAAATGCCGCGAATGCCGCTCGTTTATTTTATCCTCAATATATTCCGGCGGATAATCAGACAATCCCTGAAATGGATTCCGTCGCAAAAGGAGTGATTGCTTATGAAGGATTGATAAAAGAATCATCCTACGATCAGTATAAAAATGTAAAAAGTCCGGTGGCACAGGGCGACGGACCAAAATGGGTGCCCGGCAAAAATCCTCCGGTGTCCCAATTCAGTGTGTATGGAAGCGGGCATGTCGGCATATTCGGAAGCATTGTCCGCACAACAAATGTGGAAGGAATTTTACAATTGAACTTATTGGCAACGGATTTTTTCCATGACAAAGCCTACCCTACTTTTTTATATTACAATCCGTATGATTCGGATACAACCATTTCTATTTCCCCTTCCGGAAAAGGAACCGTTGACTTTTACAATACCGTTTCCGGAGGATTTGTTGCTAAAAAGATTTCTTCCGAAACTTCTATAACTATTCCGGCAAAGAGCGCTGCTGTAATCGTTGAAGTGCCGGCAGGTGGAAAAGTTAGGTATGATAAAAATAAAATGATGGTTAATGATGTAGTGGTAGATCGGAAGGGAGATCGGTTTAAAAAATAATTGCAATAAATTGTGGCGTATCATTTTGTTTCCAGCGAAGTAAAACATAAGAGAGTTTATATTAAAAAACCTGATTGCAATTAAGGATAAATGATCGTTTTATTAAGCGCAGCAAAAACGCCAAAACCATTTTTAATATTCGTGTACACGGGAAGTGGTTCGCCAAAAGGATTTTGGTTATCGCGTTCCTGCTGCAAGAGTGTGCGGGTGAATTCGTAGAAATTAAAATCTGTATGGCAGATCCACAAATCTGCCATATAACCACGACTTAAATATTTTTTGGTGCTTAATCTTAGGTTATGCGTAGAGATCCTGCCACTAAAATTATTATTTGAAATGCCGTACCAGGTATTTACATTGTCAAACTTGGGTGGTTGATTGCCTTCCACATAAACTACATTATTTATAAGGCAATAATATTGATTGCCTGTATCAACATTGTTCCAACTGAGGTCATATAATTTATCTTTTATTTCTTTAAGAACAATACTGGAGGAGTCAACATTCTTTAGAGGAACACGACAGGAGCTTTCCGCATGATAGCCATCAGGCGTTGTTACAGATAAAAAATAGGTACTATCAGGTATAACCGGAATTGAATTTGGCACACTTATATAGCCCACATTCTTTTTAAACGTCAGCGAATATTGTTGGTTACCGTTGCCTGATATGATTACGGCTGCATTATCCACCAGGTCATTATATCCCTCATTTGAGGAGATGATTCTTGTAAGTGCTTCTGAAAACCTGACTGTAACGATAAGCACAGAATCCTGGGGACTTATGTATGACTGTACGACCAATTTTTTTGACAGGGAGCGGTTACCTAAGAATACTTCTTTTTCACGGCTACACCCCGCTAAAAACAAAATCGTGATTAAGCAATAAAGAAATACCTTCATTTTTTAAAATTTTAGTTGATATTTTACAGAAGGTATAACCGGGAAAAGGGCAGTATAGTACAATTTCCGGGTGTCGCTGCCATCGGATCGGTTTGTGTAATAATAAAAAGGATTTGCCCGGTTATAAGCGTTATACAAACCTACTTCCCAGGTGCGGATACGATTTTTCTTCTTCTTTTTATGAAATTGCGCGGATATATCAAGCCGGTGATAAACAGCACCCCTAAAAGAATTTCTTTCTCCGAAATCATTTACCACAAATTCGGAGGTCCCTGTCCTTCCCAAAGGACTGTACAGGCTTCCGGAATATTCATACAATGGAACATTTAAAGCATTTCCGGTTCCAAAAACCCAGTTAATTGATAGAGTTTTATTTTCTTTTATCTTATAAATACCAACGATTGATAAATCATGCCGCCTGTCATATCGTGCGTAAAATGATTTTCCATTATTTAGCGAATCAAATTGATTTAAAGTCCAGGACAAGGTATAGCCGATCCATCCTGTAAGCCTGCCTTGTTTTTTTTGAAACAAAAATTCCGCACCGTAAGACCAACCTTTACCCGCCGTAACATTATTTTCCCAACTAACCGCCCTCAAATCTTGTCCGCTGCCACTTCCCGTAGAGAGCAGGAGAAAATCAGCCCCGTTTTTATAGGCGATAATATTTTCCATACTTTTATAATACCCTTCTATGGTTAAAGAGTTTCCATTTTTAAAATCCTTTGCCAGGCCTAAAGCATATTGCGTGCTTTGTTGTGGCTTAACTAAATTGGTGGCCGGCACCCACAAATCTGTCGGGAGACCGATACCTGAATTTGATAAAAGGTGGATGTATTGATTCATGCTTGCGAATGATCCTTTCAGGGATAAATCATTCTTTATTTTGTAAAGCCAGGACAGGCGGGGTTCAAGGCCGGAGTAAAACTTTTCCTTTGTATAAAAACCACTAACTCTTAATCCGATGTTCAAACTTAAATCAGTCGTTAGCTTTATATCATCTTCAATAAATACGGCACCTTCAAACGTTTCAATCTGGTTCTTTTCTTTTTTTACAGAATCAATTTGCTCATCCGTAAACACCATCGCATTGGGCGCAAACAGATGCCTTGTTACCAGCAAACCGGCTTTAAGTTGATTGTTTTTTCCTAAAGAAAAATCCAAATTCGTTTTTACCCCTATATCCTTAATGGAGGAGTTATATTGAAGAAAATACTTTTTGTTATTCCTTGTGGAGGCATCAAAAACCTTGAAATGATAATTACTGTAGATAAGGGAGGTATTTAAAAATAATCCTCTTCTGAAAATATGGTTCCATCGGAAAGTTCCCGTTTGGTTTCCCCAATTAAACCCCTGATTTTCTTTATCTGTCCCGTTTTTCTCTTTCCTTGAAAACCCATCTCTTCCGGCATACATGCTAAAAAAGATTTTATCGCGGGGATTAAGTTCAAAATTGATTTTACCATTCACATCATAAAAACTTGCCGATTGGCCGGTAAGAGGAACTAAAAATAAATCTGCATAAGTACGGCGTCCTGAAAATAAAAACGATGACTTTTCTTTTTTTATGGGTCCCTCAATAGTGAAATTTGAAGAGATCAATCCGATTCCGGCTGTTCCTTTCACTTCATCCTTACTACCGTCTCTCATCTGGATATCCAACACAGACGATAGTCTTCCGCCATACCTTGCTGGGAAACCACCTTTTATTAATTCTATATTACTTAATGCATCATTATTAAAAACTGA
The DNA here is from genome assembly GCA_038235345.1 of Chitinophagales bacterium. Taxonomy (GTDB): domain Bacteria; phylum Bacteroidota; class Bacteroidia; order Chitinophagales; family Chitinophagaceae; genus Ginsengibacter. The sequence continues at coordinate 2,108 of JBBSUB010000031.1, read as the reverse complement.
GAAAAAACCAAAAAGATGATAGACATTATATACAGGGGCTTCATCCAGAATAATCAGGTTCTGATCCTGGCCGCCACCCCTTACATATAATGCGGCACTTCCTTCCCTTGGTTTTTGAACTCCCGGAAATAATTGCAGCGCCTTTAATACATCCTTTTCTCCAAATAAAGCAGGTATGTCCCTGATTTGCTGAGGAGTTATTTGCACTTTACTCATTTGTATCTCATTACTCACTTTGCCTTGTTTCTTTGAGATAGTCACCTCGGATAATACCCCTTCCTCCGGAGATAGTTCGATAGTCAGAAAATTCGAAGATTCAGGCAAAGTGAAAATCAGTATTTCAACCGGGAAATAGCCTGAATGCGATACCAACATTTTAACGGAATCTCTTTTCGGCAACTGCACAGAAAAAAATCCATAATTATTGGTTACATAATTTTCCTGTCCAATACTGATGGAGGCTCCGGGCAAAACTTCACCAGTCTTTACTTCTTTTACATAGCCCTGCAAAAGCATCTTTTGCTGGCCATTAGAAGAATGAAAAAATAATAAGACACAAATAAGCAGGAAAAATCTCATAATAACTGTCTATTGGGTAGCTTCAATATAGCGGGTTTGATAGGTATCTGCACCCAAAGGCCAGTTTACACAACAGGTGCTTTTGATCCTTAATTTTGATTTACTGAGTTCCAGAATTTCATACTCTCCTGCAATATTTCTTATAACCTCATTGTAGTTCTCAATATTCGAGCCAGGAGGTGTAGCATATAATCCTAATGCAGTTTGATTATCTCCCTGAAATGAATAATTAAACCCCACTTCATTCCCCACTTCTCCAAATTTCCCTTTACAATTACTTACGGATCTACTGTCTTTTACAGAACACTTCTCAAAAAATAAAATTGTGGACGGATTATTCACTATTGAATCACCTGTTAGCGTTCCGCCGCTATAAACAACTTTAGTAATGGTCCAATTTCCTTCAATTTGTTTTAAAAGCTTTTGCTTTTTGCACCCGGAGATAAAAACAAAAGCGATGATAGATAATAAAAATACTTTTTTCATAAGTTCTATGTTTTAGTGTTTACCGTGACAAAATTTGAGAACGCCTGGAAACTAAGCAGCTCTTCCTCTAAAAATTTTGATTTTACCCCAAGAATAAATAATATATTTCATAATTAAGTAATTATTCTATAAATTATTTATACACTCTTGTATTTATATTAAAGAGAAACTTCGTGCCTGTGTATTATATGCTCCGATCCCGGATATATTCCATAAATTATTTTTCAATGATTGTCTTGTTTAAATTGCATCCAACTTTAGCTCAATGTCATTGAGTTAAGCTTTTTACATAGAAAATATCACCCCTTCGGGATTGGGTTCTGCATAATTCCATTTTTAAGCTATAATAATGTCATCCCTTCGGGATTAAAAGCCGGAACGGCTGACATTATTATAGAAAAAAGAAGTATTTAGGGTGTTAAAACCCGGAACGGGTGACATTTCTGTCTAAACTAATTGACATAGATCTTTAGCCTAAATCTTATTTTTCTATTTTCTTAAAACCAAGCCTGCAAAATCCGGTTTTGGGCTAAAGCCCTTTCATTTCCTTACATTAATCCACAGGTTTACCGTGTGGCAATTCAGAAAACTCATTTAAAACGGCCTTCCATCCTTAAATTAGAAATGCCCGTTTAGCACTTTTAAAAAAGACTAAACGGGCATTCATTCATAGCTATGAGCTGCCAGCTTTGAGCCATCAGCCATCAGCTTTTAGCCTTAAGCTGTGAGCAGTTTTGCCTTTAATCGCGCAGTCATTCAACGTGCAACATTCAACGCCGAAGGCATTCAACGTGGAACATTCAACGCGCAGCTTTCAACGCCGAAGGAAATCCTCCTTACCAGAACTTAATATACAACGCTAATAATATTCCAAGAATAAGAACAATCATCGTTAATACCTGTGGTGTTACTTTATACATAGATCTATCTACTTCAAGAGACCTGACAGTTTTTCCTCCTTTTACATCCAGTAAACTAACGATCACCATTAACAGCACGGTGAAGAAAAATGCCCAGCCCATACTTATAAGGAAGGGTATCTG
>JBBSUB010000030.1:0-25884 GCA_038235345.1 Chitinophagales bacterium | reverse complement strand
TTTCAGGCACAAGTCACACGAATCTGCCCTACTCATACTTTGATACCTGACATCTGATTCACTGATACCAGACACCAGACACCTGATACCAGACACCTGATACCTGACACCTGATACCTGAGACCTGATACCTGATACCTGAGACCTGATACCTGACACCTGACACCTGACACCTGACACCTGATACCTGAGACCTGATACCTGATACCTGATACCTGATACCTGACACCTGACACCTCTACAAACCTCCGGGGATTCAATAAATTCTACTCAAATTTGTATTAAACAAAAGGAATCATGTAATTTGCACGCCCATATTATGCTTCAGGAACTGCACATACATAATTACGCGATCATTGATTCTATTGAAATCAATTTCTCTTCTCATTTAAATATTATAACCGGAGAAACTGGTGCAGGAAAAAGTATTCTTATGGGCGCTCTGAGCCTTATTTTAGGCGACAGAGCAGATACAGGTGTACTCATGGACAAGGAAAAGAAATGCTTTATAGAAGGGGTGTTTAAACAAAGCGGTTCTTCCGTAAAATCTTTCCTTACCGAGAATGAATTGGACGAAGGAGAGGAAATCTTAATCAGGCGGGAAATAAATCCGGGCGGAAAGTCGCGGGCATTTATTAATGATTCCCCGGTTACCCTGGCGCAATTAAAACAATTGTCTTCCCTACTGGTCGATCTTCATCAGCAGTTTGATACACTGGATTTAAATTCCAATGATTTTCAAAGAGAAGTTATAGATGCATTAGCAGGAAATGGAAAAAACCTGGAAGAGTACCGGGTAATTTACAAAAGGTACAAAACCACTATAAAAGAATTAGAGGGTTTAAAAGCTGCTCAATTGGCGGCAAATAAAGAATTAGATTACAACCAGTTTTTATGGGATGAGCTGAATGATGCCGCTTTTACCGAAGGCGAAATAGAGAAAATAGAGTCTGAAATAAAAATAATGAGCAATGCGGAGAATATAAAAATGACGCTCACAGAAATTTATTCCCAACTGGAAGAAAACGAGGAACCAGTTGTTCAGCAATTACAAAATATTCAACACAAACTTCAAACTCTTCATAGCCTTTTTCCGGAAACAGAAGAGCTTTCTAAACGGTTAAAATCAGTCACTATAGAACTACAGGATATCAGTTCAGAAATAGATACCTGCAATAGTAAAGTAGTGTATGATGCAGGACACCTGGAAGAGTTGAATGACAGGATGGCTATAGGATACAATCTGTTCAAAAAACATAATGTTCAGACCACTCAGCAGCTTTTGGAAATAAAGAATTCACTGGAAAAGGAACTTGTAAAAGTAGGTGATCTCACAGAAGCAATTACCGGAAAGGAAAAAGAATCCGCTCATCTTTTCAAGGAAGCGCTGCGTTTGGCAAAGGAAATTTCTGAAAAAAGAATGAAAGAAATCCTTCCATTTGAAGAAAAGGTCAATGAATTATTAGTGCAGGTAGGCATGATCAATGCACAAATAAAAGTGTCCGTCACAGAAGACGAAGAGTTGAATCTATTTGGCAATAATGCGATTGAATTTCTTTTTAATGCGAATAAATCAGCTCGTTTTGAACCTATCCGTAAAGTGGCAAGTGGTGGAGAACTAAGCCGGTTAATGTTAATCATAAAATCACTGGTAGCCAAAAAAGTTCAGCTTCCCACACTAATCTTTGATGAAATTGATTCCGGGATAAGTGGTGAGGCAGCCCGGCAGGTAAGTCTGATCATTCAAAAACTTTCAAAAGATCATCAACTGATCTCAATTACGCATCAGCCACAAATAGCCGCAAAGGCGCACAAACATTTCCAGGTGTATAAAGAAACCCTCGATGAAAAAGTAGTGACCCTGATAAAAACACTGAACGAAGAAGAAAGAGTCGCTACCATTGCAACCATGCTTAGCGGTAAAAAACCGACACCGGCTGCCTTTGAAAATGCACGTGAAATGATGAACAGTTAGATCCCTTCGCAGAGTAACCAACAAAATAAAATAAAGTTGTATTTGAGGACTGATTAAAAAATCTATCCTGAATCATAAATTATTTTTAATCTTTGCGGCTTCGGAAAGAACCAGATTGTAAATGCTTTAAAAAATATATAACCATGTCGTACAATTTATTAAAAGGAAAAAAAGGAATTATTTTTGGTGCCTTAGATGAAAGATCTATCGCCTGGATTACGGCTTTGCGCTGTCATGAGGAAGGAGCAGAAATCGTTTTAACAAATGCTCCGGTGGCTATGCGCATGGGAGAAATAAATAAGCTGGCAGAAAAAATTAATGCTCCGATCATTCCATGTGATGTAACAAGCGACGAGGATATGATTAACCTGATTACAAAATCAAAAGAGCATTTCGGAGGTGGTTTTGATTTCATTTTGCATTCTGTAGGCATGAGTGTGAATATGAGAAAAGGGAACAGCTACACTGATTTAAATTATTCATTTAATCAGAAAACAAACGATATTTCAGCAACAAGTTTGCATAGATTACTGGCCACTGCCATGAAATTGGATGCGTTGAATGAGTGGGGAAGCGTCGTTGCTCTTTCTTATATAGCCGCGCAAAGAGTATTCCCTGATTATAGCGAAATGGCCGATGCAAAAGCTTTGTTGGAGAGTATTGCCCGCAGCTTCGGATATCATTATGCGTTGAATAAAAAAGTGCGTGTAAACACCATTTCTCAATCCCCGACACGTACTACTGCCGGTAGCGGTGTGAAAGGGTTTGATGGATTTATTACCTATGCGGAAGAAATGAGCCCATTAGGAAACGCGTCAGCAGAAGCTTGTGCCAATTATGCAGTGAGCTTATTCAGTGATTTAACGAAATACGTTACTATGCAGAATCTTTTCCATGACGGCGGTTTTTCTTCTACAGGTGTAACGCAGGCTGTTATTAACCAGATGGAGAAATAGGAACAGTTCAGGGTTAAGAGTTCAGAGTTCAGAGTTCAAAGTTAAAAGTTCAAAGTTCAAAGTTCGGAGTTTGGAGTTTGGAGTTTGGAGTTTGGAGTTAAGAGTTAAGAGTTCTTTAATTCGTTTAATTCGTGCCTAAAATTCGTGTTTAAATATTTTGAAATTAAAATAAAAAAACCGCTTGAAAAATATTCAAGCGGTTTTTTTAACGTTTTACTTCGATCAATTTTTATCGATAATCAGTTACTAATAATTCTTCAAACGACAAATTCGTTCAGAAATTAATACTCATCTTCATTAAAAAAGAAATCTTCCTGGCTAGGATAATCAGGCCAGATGTCTTCAAGACTTTCATAAATTTCTCCGCCTTCGTCTTCCAATTCCTGCAAATTTTCTACAACTTCAATAGGCGCTCCACTTCTAATTGAATAATCAATCAGCTCATCTTTTGTTGCAGGCCATGGAGCTTCTTCCAGGTGTGATGCGAGTTCTAGGGTCCAAAACATATCTTATTATTTTATTTTTTAAGTAAAAAACCGTATAGCAAAGGCTTCCGATTTTCCGCAAATGTAAAAGTTATATTGGTAATACCAAATATTGTTTTATTTACGGATTTTATCTGCTTTAAGACGTAAAATTTCAAATAATGTTGCATGCCCCTTTTTAATATTAATCGCGGCCTGATTCATTGAAATATTTTTTCTAATTCTGCGTTGCCTTTGTCTTTACTTCCAACTCTGAAACACTCGTGAAAACCAACCAATTCTATGCATATTCTGAATTGAACCCAATCCCCCCTTTTTTAAATAAATTTGCATTCAAAACAGGAATTAACTCTTACATTTAAACATGTTAAAAGCAAAAGGAATTTACAAAAGCTATGGCTCTCTACAGGTTCTCAAAGGGGTTGATATTGACATTTCAAAAGGGGAAATAGTATCTATTTCCGGTTCTTCAGGTGCAGGAAAAAGCACGCTCCTCCATATTTTAGGCACACTGGATAACGCAGACAGTGGTGAAATATATCTGGAGAATAAGAAAGTAAGCGCATTAAATGGAAAGGATCTCGCAAACTTTCGCAATCAACATATTGGATTTGTCTTCCAGTTTCATCATTTATTACCCGAATTTTCTGCAATAGAAAATATCTGTGTTCCGGGATGGATCGCAGGTAAAAAAAGCAAAGACCTCACAAAAAGAGCAAACGATCTGCTGGAATTATTAAATCTTAAAGACAGGGCAGACCATAAACCGGGAGAGTTATCAGGTGGTGAGCAACAACGTGTGGCAGTAGCAAGGGCACTCATCAATAACCCCTCCATCGTAATGGCTGATGAGCCTACCGGCAACCTGGATTCTGCCAATGCAAAGGAACTGCACAATTTATTCATTGATTTGAGAGAACGATTTCAACAAACATTTTTGATCGTGACACATAATGAAGAACTTGCACAATTGAGCGACCGCATTCTACACATGAAAGATGGAAAGATGGTTGGCTGATTGTCAACCTAAGAAATCATTCTATCATTTTTTTGCATAAAGGTTAAATATTTCGCCGATGAAAAAGATGGTTCTGACGATTATTTTATTAGTTATTTCCAATACATTTATGACACTGGCCTGGTACGGACATTTGAAATTAAAGGAAATGAATAAATTGGTCGGTGTCAGTCTATTTGTGGTGGTTTTATTGAGTTGGGGAATTGCTTTTTTTGAATACCTTTTCCAGGTTCCTGCCAACAGAATCGGCTTTTCCGAAAATGGAGGACCTTTTAATCTGTGGCAACTCAAAGTAATCCAGGAAGTGATCACGCTGATGGTCTTCACCGGATTTATGTTCATCTTTTTCAAAGATCAACCATTGAAATGGAACCATTTGGTTGGATTTGCTTTGCTGATTTGCGCTGTGTTTTTTATTTTTAAAAAGTAACGAGGCTAATGACTTCCCACTTTCTTGAGGCGGCATTTTATCAAAATAAAATTTCTAATTGCCCGCCTGTAAGCTGTTTGTACTTTCTTATATTACACTTTGAAAGATGAAATCTTTGTACTCAAAAAGATGGTCAATTAATAACGTAAATTTGGGTAAGGATCATATAAGCGACAATTTCCTGCAAAGAAACTGCTAAGTACATGAAAATATAGATACATGAAAATTTTACATACTGCTGATTGGCATTTGGGTCAGATGTTTTATCAATACGACAGAAGTTATGAACACCAGTTATTTCTGGATTGGTTATTAGAAACCATTCAGACACAAAAGATTGATGTACTCCTGGTGAGCGGCGATGTGTTTGATGTATCAAATCCTTCGGCTGCTTCTATCCGTATTTTTTATTCTTTTTTAAATAAGGCCATCCGTCTATTTCCGCATTTACAAATTATCATCACGGCGGGGAATCATGATTCTGCCAGCAGGCTGGAAGCCCCAAAACCATTATTGGAATCTTCCAATGTTCATATTATTGGCCTCATTCATAAAACGGAAGAGGGCACGATTGATTATGAAAAATTGGTGATTCCCATCAACAACCACAACGGCGAAGTGGCACTATGGTGTTTGGCTATTCCGTTTTTACGCATGGGCGATTACCCGATCATTCCGGATTCTTCCAATTCTTATTCTAAAGGAGTTACCACCTTTTATAGACAAGCTTTCGATCATGCTTGTTCGAAAAAATTACCACACCAACACATCATCGCTATGGGACATTTACATGCGATGAATGTAACATTATATGATAATGAATCGCATGACAGGGAAATCATGGGCGGCGTAGAATGCATTCCGCTTTCCGCCTTTCATGAAGACATTAGCTATACGGCTTTAGGACACATACACAGGGCTCAAAAGTTGGGGGAAAAGGAAACCATCCGTTACAGCGGAAGTCCTATTCCTTTATCCTTTTCGGAAATCAATTATGTACACCAGGTGCATATTCTTGAATATACTTCTGAGGGACTTCAATCTATTGACTCATTGAAAATTCCTGTAACTATTCCATTAGTAAAAATTCCTAAAAAGCCGGCAATCCTTTCCGGGGTCATTCAGGAATTATTGCATTTGGAGGATATTGGAGAAAAAGATATTAACAGAGCTCCATATCTTGAAGCGCATGTACAATTAGATGGACCTGAACCTTCCATGCGCTACCAAATCGAAAATGCGCTCACAGGTAAATACATCCGCCTTGCAAGGATTGTTTCTTCTTATAACAAAAAACAAGAAGAATCCATTTCTTCGCTTGGTGATCTGGAAAAACAATTGTCACCAGAATCTATTTTACAGATAATTTTTAAAAGAAAATATGATAGTGATATACCGGGAGAGTTGGTGCAATTATTTAATGAGGTAAAGAATCAAGTAGAATCAAAAGAAATATAAATGAAGATCCTTTCTATTAAAATAAAAAATTTAGCTTCTATTGGTGAAGCATTTATCGATTTTACGGATGAGCCATTGGCCTCTACCGGCGTTTTTGCTATTACAGGCGCCACAGGTGCGGGAAAATCCACCTTGCTGGATGCAATATGCCTGGCACTTTATGGGAAGACTCCGCGGTATGATTTAGCCAGGGAATCAGGCGTTGAATTGTTAGATGCAAGCGGTTCAACCATTTCACAAGGTGATGTAAAATCAATCCTGATGGATGGCACTGCTTCAGGGTTCGCAGAAGTAACTTTTTTAGGGTTAGATAAACTAATTTATCGTGCAGAATGGCAAGTAAAGCGTGCAAGAGAAAAGATTTCGGGCAGACTACAGGCAGATTCTGTTCAGCTCTTTAATGTTTCCACAAATACCCCTTTTCCGGAAAAGAAAACGGAAACCCTTGCAGAAATCGAAAATCTGATCGGACTCAACTTCCACCAGTTTACCCGTTCCGTATTACTTGCCCAGGGAGATTTTACGGCATTTCTAAAAGCAGATAAAGACAGCAAAGCGTCTCTTTTGGAAAAACTCACCGGCACGGAAATCTATTCTGACATATCCATTGCAGTTTTTGACAAATGCAGGGAAGCTACGCAGCAATTAAAAGACCTGACAATGCAAATGGAAGGAGTTGATATTCTTCCTGAAGAAAACATTACAGAATTAACACGGGAGAAAGAAGGCATAGAAAACCATTTAACTAAAACAGCTACTGAATTAAAAAAAGTAGAAAAGAATATTCAATGGTATAGCGGTTTAGAAGAACTTCTGAAACAAAAACAAACTGCAGAAACCACCGTGCAAGTGGCAGAGGAAAATTTAATAAAACAGGAAACAGGAAAAAATGAATTGTCGCTGGTAGAAGAGGTTCAGATTTTAAAACCTCCATTTGATCAGAAAGCAAGGCTCCTTATTACAATCGGAAAAAAGAAAAGTGAAAGAGATTCTTTAAAGGAAACTGTCGGGAAATTAAATTTAGAAATAGAAACAGCAGGTATATTCATCCTATCTAACGAGAAAAAGATACATGAACTGCGATTTCAGCAACGAGAAAATCAACCGAAATTTACAGAAGCAAGGCAATTGGATACCCTGCTACAGGAAAAAGAAAAACAAGTGAAAAGTGCGTATGAACAGAATGAAATAGTCATCCAACGCAAAGCAATACAAGAGAAAAGATTATCAGAGACTCAAAATAAAATCAATGAATTAAACCGCCGAATCAATGATATTGAAAATTGGTGTGAAACCAATGCTGCCAGAAAGTTACCGGCAGAAAACAATTCGCTAATTCAATCTAAATTAAAAGACGGAGAAAGTCACTTAACATCCCTTTCTGCAGAAAATGAAAAACTGGAAGATTCAAAAAGGAAGCTACAAATTGCTAACGGTAACCTGCTTGATCAACGAAAGGAAATTAAATCAAAAAATACCTCCCTGGCTGAGATGAATGAAAAAATCCGCGAACTCCGCGAAAAAATAAACGGAATTTCTTTGAGCGAACTTTCACAAAAAAGAGATGACATAAATGAACAAAACACTGTCAATTTAAAAGCTATTTCACTTTGGGAGCAATTATGCCGGGAAAAAGACAACTGTAAGAAAGCATTCCAAAAATCACAGAAACTATCACTTCAACTGGAAGAAAGTAACCAGAAATTACCCATCTACACAAACCTGATAAACGAAGTAAAAATTAAGAAGGACCATTCGGAAAAAGTCCTCACAAAATCAAGATTACAATTAGCAGAGAATGTAGAAACTCTTAGAGCGCAACTTAACGAAGGAGAAGAATGCCCGGTTTGCGGGAGCCTGGAACATCCGTTTGCATTGCAAAATCCACAACTGGATGCGCTTATGGAAAGCCTGGAAAAAGAGGCTCAAGACTGCAATGAGGAGCATGAAAAGATCCTGCAGGAAAAAAGTAGTTTGGAAACCTCTATTAAAGGTTTAAACGATCAATTGGAAGACAGTAAGAAAGAGAATGAAAAAGAAACGGCATTGATTAACACTTTAGAATCATCCTGGAAAAACTTACCACTGGAAAAAGAATGTTTTGATCTGCCCGGGGAGAAAATCAACTCCTGGCTGGAAAATAAAATCAGCCTGGCAGATAATGAGGTGAAAGTATTAAAAAAGCAAATTGACTTCTTCAATGAAACCAAAATTCAACTTGATAAAGAGGAGGAGCTGAAAAAAAACGATGATGATAAATTAAAAGAATTAGAAAAACAGGTTACAAATACTGATTGGGAAATTAAGTCCTTTGAAAAAAACAAATCGCAAGCTGAAGAACTCATTCAAAAATATCAAACCCAATTGGATGATATTTTCCAGAAATTAAATCCATTTTTCTCCAAAGCAGATTGGTCAGAAAAATGGAAAACAGGTACTGTAGATTTTGCAAAGAAGCTAACTCAATTTTTTCAGGATTGGTTGATAAAAAATAACCAGCTCACAACCTTGAGAGAAGAAGTAAGCCCTTTAATAGTAAAGATCGGGGAATTGGAAAATCAATTCCGGGAAACTCAATCAGAAAAAGAGTCGAAATCAAAAGAATTAAAATCCATTTTAGATGAAAGGAGCACACTTCAAACTAAAAGATTAGCACTTTTTGAGGGCAAGAATGTGAACGAAGTTGAACAACGTATCCAGGATGAGCTGGACAAGGCAATTCAAAAAAATGAGGAAGAAAGACAAGTTCATTTAGATTTGAAAAACAAACTCATTACCCATGAAACAGAATGTAAAACCCTAACGAATACTCTCATTGAGGAGGAATCAGAATTCAAAAGCATCAGTCAATTTATCGGAAATTGGTTGTCAGAATACAATGAAAAAAATATGGCTGAACTTGCTTTAGACTCTCTGGAAAAAATGGTTGAAAAAGATGCCGGCTGGATAAAAGAACAAAGAGAGTTTTTTCAAAAACTGAACGAATCCTTAGTAGAAGCAAGGTCTGTTTTTAAGAATAAAGGGCTCATGCTTTCAAACCATCAAGCTGCTAATAAACCTATAGAGTTATTGGAAGAATTGCAACAGAAATTTGAGGAATTAAACAAAGGCAGGGAAACAAACAATCAACGAAAAGGAGAGATTGGTCATATATTACAACAACAGGAAACGAACAATAAACGTTTTGACTCCTTAAAGATTTTGCTGAAAAAGAACCGGACAGAATCTGAAAATTGGAATAAATTAAGTGAGCTGATCGGCTCTCCTGACGGGAAAAAATTCAGAAGAATAGCACAGGAATATACACTGGATATTCTATTGGTACATGCCAATCACCATTTGGAATTCCTATCCAAAAGATACGTGTTATCAAGAATTCCGGATACGCTTGCGTTACAGATTTTGGACCGCGATATGGGCGATGAGATTCGAAGCGTGTTTTCACTTTCCGGTGGAGAATCCTTTTTGGTTTCGCTGGCACTGGCATTGGGTTTGGCCTCTTTATCATCTGAAAAAATGCAGGTAGAAAGTTTATTTATCGATGAAGGTTTTGGTAGCTTAGATCCGGAAACATTGGATATGGCGATGGATGCGCTGGACAGGCTGCACAGCCAGGGAAGAAAGGTGGGTGTTATTTCCCATGTGCAGGAAATGAAGGAGCGCATCACCACGCAAATACAGGTGGAAAAAATGTCCAATGGAAAGAGCAGAGTGAGGGTGGTGAGTTGAGGAAGGGTTATTTGTAATGAAGTTATCTGCACTTAAAGTTTATCTTTATAAGATGAAAGAATTATCGTCTTACATATCAATTAATCCCGAAATCCGATTTGGAAAACCATGTATTATAAATACAAGAATTGCTATATCGGATATTTTGAAATGGCTTGCATCAGGCATGAGTCATACTGAATTATTAGAAGATTACCCCTCTCTTACAGAAGATCATATCAGAGCTGCGCTTATGTTTGCTGCCAATAGAGAAGCCATGATAAAAATTATTGCTGCTTAACCCATCACCCTTCCACCCACGCCAAACAAAGCGAGTCAAAAAAACGATATTCAATATCTAAATCCTGTACAAATTCCTTCGAAAATTGGGCCTTTAATGTACCGCCATCCTCTGTAGGATGAATCTGTTTTATGGGCAGGTTTTTTTTAAAACTGATTGATCCTTTACCATACCATTTGTATAAGGCTTCTTTCGCGCTCCAAAGAAGCGTAATTAATTCAATATTACTTTCAGAAAACTTAGTTTTTTGCAACAATTCCAACTCCTCCAAATTCAGAAATTTATCCTTCACCTTTTCTATTTTTGGCGTGATCAATTCTACGTCTATTCCTACAAGTTTTTTGCTACTAATGATGGCCGCCGCATAATCGCCACAATGGGAAATGGAAAAATGGAATTGATTTTCGGGTAGAACCGGTTTTTTTGAAGACCCGATCTGGATGGAATCAAACGGAAAATCGGGCTGTAAATATTTAAGTAAATACCTTCCGGCAAGGTGTTGGAGGCGTTTATGCGGATGAGTTACTGTATTTTTGAGGGTTACTTCATTTGTAAAAAAATCTTCCGTTTCTGTAATATGCCAAACGGCCAGTCTGGAAGATTCATTAATTGTATGTTGAAAAAAGAGTGGCATGATTAAAATATAATACATTTGCAAACCATAAAAATAACAGGAAATAAATGATTTTATCTGATAACCGCATTTTAGAAGAAATTGAGAAGAAAACAATTATCATCAGACCTTACAACCGCGAGAAGCTGGGGAGTAATAGTTATGATGTACATCTTGGTAAAAATCTGGCCATTTATGTGGATGTAGTTTTAGATGCAAAGAAACATAATAAAGTCACACATTTTGAAATCCCGGAAGAGGGATTTATTTTAAATCCCAATCAACTTTATTTAGGCGTAACGCTGGAATATACTGAAACACATGCGCATGTTCCTTTTTTGGAAGGGAAATCTTCTACAGGTCGCCTTGGTATTGACATACACGCCACTGCCGGAAAAGGGGACATTGGTTTTTGTGGCCACTGGACATTAGAAATTTCCTGTAAAATTCCCGTTAGAATATATGCCGGAATGCCGATCGGTCAATTGATTTATTTTCCGCTGGAAGGGGATGTATTGGTTCCTTATGACAAAAAAGGAAATGCCAAATACAGCTACCAACCAGATATGCCTGTTGAAAGTATGATGTGGAAGAATAAGTTTTGATAATAGGTATCAGGTGTCAGGTTGTAGAATCCTAAACAAGCTTCCTGTGTTTTGAACATATTTAGGTTGAATTTTTATATAATAATTCGTGTAATTCGTACTTAAAATTCGTAGTTAAGCTTTTTAAATATCTCTGATGATTTATTTGTCATCCGACGTAGGACTATGCTGGAGGCCGTGCTGTCGAGAGTTCACATTTGGAAAACCTGATTTTTTTATTTGTTCATTAGCCTTGGCAAGCTTTTCAGGAAAAAGCACCACATGATCATATTTGTCAAGGGAAGCATCCAACCGAACAGCAGGTATTTTCTTCTCGTTTATTTCGTGCAATGTTTTCATTATGTAGATTTAATTCTTTTTTCGACGAACTGCAAATCCTTGATAATCTCTTCCATATTCATACCATTCCCATTCGTTTTGATATTCGCCCATGATTTCAAAGTCTTCAGATACAATGTTGAAATATTTATTTATGCCCATACGGAAAAGTCTGGTTCTTGAAGCCGTGCTTCCTGTTGCGTAAATCCAAACGATAGGATACTTGTCGGCAAATGCATATACTGCAGAAACTACTGTTGCCAAAACTTTTTCAATATAACCGTTATCAGAAATCACTTTGTCGTCAATGCCACCCGTTTCTATATTCCTATCGCCAAATGCAAGGTTATAAAGATTTGCAAGGTTCATTGGTTCAAATTAGATAACTTTTTGAATTTGTCCTTTTGTTCCTTCACTCAAAAATTCAAAAGTCGTTAGATTGTTTCCTGCTTTTAATTCGTATCGGTCAAGAATCATTCGATTTCATTTATCAGGAAATTTAGGTAATCTTTTTGAATTAAAAGAAAACCTGGAAACATTGGGTTTCATATCCTACAACTTACATATTCAACTATGTAGTTTGGACACTGTATCTCATCTTACGCTTCCTCCTCATAATAAATTTTATAAAACTTTCTTCCATCTTTATCAATTCCCTGCTCTATTAATTCCCGGTCGCCGTGGATATAAATATGGAAATTTTTATCCAGTTTAAGAATGCTTTTAAAATTCCTTGCCTGCTTTTTCACCGCCTGAATGGAAATTGCAAAATCATCCGCAAAGGATAAATGATTTTCATTGCGAAAATTCTCATCATAATCCTGAAAGGATTTTACGACTTTTTCATCCACAAAAACTTTTGCTTCAAAGTCCTGCTTATTAAAGGATTCATTGGTTTTAAAATAATCCACGGAACGGTTCAAAAGATCTATTTGATCCGCCTTGCTGATGTCAAAATCTTCAGCAATCTGCTTTGTAATAAAGTTTTTGGTGATGTTTAAAAAATCATTGGTGTTATTGATGTGATCATTTTTAAACCGGTGATTAATAAAATCATTTTGCCAGTAATCTGTATCATTTGCATTATTGTCCAACACAAGAATTGTATACGGTTCGTCTGTAAATAAAATCATGCAAGCCTTATCAGGCTTTTTGGTTCCGATTCCCTTTCTTAATTTAAATTCAGCCTTTTTATTAATTACTGAAGCATCCATAAAACTTTCCTTATCCTCAAATTTATAAATTCCAAGGCCTTGAAAATGCCTGCTTTCAAAAAGAACATCTTCAAATTTTACAATAAAAAGATCTCCTTCTTTAATATTCGGATGCGTGGAAGAAGCACTTAAATGTTGCGCCATCTTTTGTGAATTTTCTATAAAATTCTCCCCTTCATAAATCTTCCTGGACAAATTGAAAAGAACATTGTAATCTATATTGACAGCATGTTTAAACTCACACGTCACGGTAACCGCCATGAAAGGTTTTAAGAATATTTTCTTTAAAACCTTTTCTTCCTCATCGTCTGCGTAATCAAATTCACTTTCACTTAAAATGGAATTGTCTTCGCCATTATTAACTCTGTGCAGAATTAAATTGCTGATTACTGTTTCTTCTATTTGAATCATTTTGATATTGAATTATTGCTGAGCGTGAGATTTAAAAATTTGCTGCAAAATAATGGGTTATTTTTTTAATGGCATAGGAAGGATTTTCGACTCTTTCCGTAGCATTAGAAAAACGGAATTCCAAAAAATAACGGAAAATTTCAAAATAAATTTGAATGGATCATTTCTGTGGTAACAATAAAAGCTTAATGAATGTGCCTGCGCTTGATAATTCCACCGGCAGCTTCTTTTATTGTATTGGCAAAAACAAATGAGTTTGGATCAACTTCATCAATGAGGTTTTTAAGTTTCCTGATTTCCAGACGGGTTATGATAGTGAAAATAATATCACAGTCAGCATGCAAACCGAACTGTCCGGGCAAATAGCCTCTTTCGCCCTTGTAAATGGTGATACCCCGACCCATTTCATTGACCAACCTGTCTTTGATAATTTCACTCTTACCGGAGATAATGGTCACACCAATGTATGCTTCAATACCTTCCACTACATAGTCAATCGTTTTGGTAGCGGTAAAGTAGGTCAGCATTGAATAAAGAGCTACCTCCATTCCAAAACTTAAGGCGGCAATTAAAAAGATAACAATATTAATAGCCATAATGATCTCACTAATCGTGAAACTTGACTTCCTTACTGTATATAAAGCAAGGATTTCTATCCCATCCAAAGCACTGCCTGCACGCATAATAAGCCCGATTCCTGCTCCCAGGAAAAATCCGCCAAAAATAGCCACCAGTAACTTATCCTTCGTAATGAAAGGATAAGGCACATATAAATAGAATAAGCCGAGCAGAATAATGCAGAGTAATGTCTTTAATGCATAGGACCAGTTAACAATGAAAACTGCCATCACGATAAATGGAATATTTACAACCAGGATAACTACTGCCAGATCGAAATGATATAATTCATGGATTAAAAGCGAAATACCTGTAACCCCTCCATCAAAGAATTTATTTGGCACCAAAAATCCTTTCAAAGCGAAGGCAGAAAAAGTTACGCCCAATAAAATCAAAAAGGTATCATGAAAAAAAGTTGCAAAAGAAGCTTTTTTACCGGGAGCTATCTTTACCTGTTCTCCTTTTACCTTTTGCAAGGTTTCCAATATTCCCGGATTAAGCAATTTCTGAGCACTCTCTGTATAATATTTGTGCGCCTTTAAGAACTTTATCTGTTGCAAATGCCATTCTTCTTTATCCTTTATAAATCCGGCTTCAGATAATTCCTTAAAAAGTTTTTCTGAGACTTCGACATACCGGTTAGTTCCCAAATAAAACAAATCAGCATCCCGGATAATTTCTTCCAGTTTATTTTGAGGTAGAGAGGACGACCTGGTAACTGATATTAATTGTGTAATTCTTTCAATCTGAGTCGGATTATAATCAAATTGTGGAAGCCATTTTACAGCCATTTTAATAGACATATCCTCATGCCCTGTATAGGTTTCAATAAAACCTGCATCATGAAAGAGAGCAGCCGTTTTTAAAATGATCAAATCCTCCCCCGTAATATTTTCGGCTTGTGCTAGTTTTACGGAAGCGTCTATGACATCAGTCGTGTGGGAGGGGTTGTGATAGTATAAATATTGGGGTAATTCCTTTTCCAGTTTGGTAAGAAGAAATGAATACGCTTTTTCGAATTGCATAGCAGAAATTAATTTTTTTGTAAATTATAAATCCAACATCTATTGCAGTTTCAAGGGATAATACTTCAAAAGGTAATATTATTTCTTTTAAGATTCATTTTTTTGCAATCATTTTTTTTGAACATTTGGGTTATTCAATCCGAAAGAATAATAAAAATAAAAAGAGAACTAACTTCCGGAAAGAATATCATCTGAATGGCGAAACAACCTGGTATAATGCATGGAAAATGCTGCAACCTAAAGTTGTTTAACAGGGAGTATCTCTTAAGAAATAAATAGGTATAAAATCTACCACTTTGTAAAGGGTTTTTCTACCAATTGAGCATTATAGTATTTTTCAACACCCGTTACTTCTCCGTCTACCCAATCGGGTAACGCTACATATTCATCCGGATTCATCAATTCTATTTCAGCTATTATGAGGCCCTGGTTTTCATTTAAAAAAACATCTGTTTCCCACTTTTTATTTTTGTGAAAAATGATGTAGCGGTGTTTTTGAAGTTCCGCATCACAAAATTTATCCAGTAGCTCCAGGGCATCATCATTTGGTATCTCATATTCAAATTCAGACCTGGTCATTTCCGCCACTTCACTCTTAATGGTTAAATAAGATTTCTTTCCGCTGTTTCTGATACGGATAGATTTTCCGGGATTCGTCGTAAAGTATCCCTGGCGGTAAAGTTGGGGTTCAGGTTTTTCTAACGCTTTCCATTTTTCCGCATTCACTAAAAATTTCCGTTCAATTTCTTTTCCCATAAAATAAAATTATCTTTATTCGTTCCCCGGCTAAGGATTATTTAACTTCCTTTTTCGCTTCCCAGATCACTTTAGGTTCGACGGCTTCTTTTGCAAAATCCGGCATCTTACCATCACCTCTTCCTGCAAATCCTCCATCCGGATAACCCAAAACAGTACAAACACTATCAAAAACAATATTGAATTTATCACAACACGGCGCAATCATATAATAGACTTTTTGACCGTGATAAGTAAATTGAGTGATTGAAACAGGTGCTCCTTCGGAAATATCCGCAGACATCTTTTTAATCTTTTCCTGTAAACAATCAGGTATCACCGATGTAGCAGTCAGGCTTTTGGGTGTATTGCATGAAACCAGAATCAAAGTAAAAAAAAGGGTCAAATAGCTATTAAGCTTTTTAGTTCCATATTTTATAACTGAAAAGTTCTTGCCTGGAAAGTCAGTTTCCATATGTCTTGAAATTTGTTCCGTGCAAAAATGCGTGTTTCGTTTCTTTTCCTCTTTTTTCTTCATAGAAATCGTTAATATCTTATATAAAATAATACAAAAACGATTCCTAAAAAAAACTTAGCGACATTTGCAGCAATGGAAAGAACGAATTTTATTGATCTCATAAAGGTGTTTTGCCGGAGTGGGCATGGTGGCGCAGGCGCCAAACATTTTTTAAGAAACAAATTAACAGCCTACGGTGGGCCTGATGGAGGTGATGGAGGAAGAGGTGCTAATATTATTTTACGTGGAAATAAAAATCTCTGGACGCTTTTACATCTCCGCTATCATAAAAATATACTGGCAGAAAACGGGGAAAATGGAAGTAAAAATAATTGCACCGGGCGTGATGGAAAAGATATTTATATAGATGTACCCATGGGTACAATAGCCTCCATAGAAGAAACAGGGGAAACCGTAGAAGTTTTAGAAGATGGACAAGAAAAGATTCTTTTAAAGGGAGGAAGAGGTGGCTTAGGCAATTTCAATTTTGCTACTCCAACCAACCAGGCGCCGGAACATGCACAACCCGGAGAACCGGGAATCGAAACAATCGTTTCCATGGAACTAAAGGTATTGGCGGATGTTGGTTTGGTTGGATTTCCTAATGCAGGGAAATCAACATTACTTTCTGTCATTACAGCAGCTAAGCCAAAAATTGCCGATTATGCCTTTACAACAATTGTCCCTCAATTAGGAATGGTGGAATATAGGGATATGAAAAGTTTTTGTGTAGCTGACCTCCCGGGAATCATTGAAGGAGCAGCCGAAGGCAAAGGTCTTGGGCATCGGTTTTTAAGACACATTGAACGCAATCCTGTATTACTTTTTGTGATACCCGCCGATAGCGCCGGTCATGCGGAAGAGTTCCGAATTTTACACAATGAATTAAAAGAATTTAATCCGGAATTACTGGACAAGAAAATTCTTCTTGCCATTAGTAAGAGTGAAATGCTGGATGAGGAATTAAAAGGAGAGATTGAGAAGGAATTACCTAAAAATATTCCACATATTTTCATTTCTGCATTTACGAACCAGGGACTGGTAGAATTAAAAGATATGTTGTGGAATGCCTTAAATTAGTATCCTTATTCCCGTAAAAAATCTGGTTGCTTATGAGCAGGAATATTGTTTTTTTTATCAATCCTATTTCCGGCACTAAAAACAAAAAAAAATTAGAAGAAGGAATTATAGCAAGGTGTACCCGCGAAGGAGTTGCATTTCAAATTCTGTTTACATCCGCCGAAGGCGACTACCGCTTTCTGCGAGCCAAAGTTGAGGAAGATAATATTTCAGATGTCGTGATTTGCGGAGGCGATGGCAGTTTAAGATCCATTATATCGGTATTATTAAATACATATGTAGCTATTGGCATTATTCCTTTGGGTTCAGGAAATGGATTGGCCCGTTCTGCCGGTATTCCCCAAAATTTAAAAGGTGCCCTGGATGTTATTTTTAAAGGAACTCCTCAACCTGTAGATGGCATCCTGATCAATGGTGAGTTTAGCTGTCATCTAAGCGGATTAGGTTTTGATGCCCAGGTAGCTCATGATTTTGCCCTGAAAAAAAAACGGGGAATAAAAACATACATAGCCCAGGTTGCCCGAAATTTTTTCTCCATAAAGAATTATCGATTTACAATAGAAACAGAAGGGAAAAGCTTGAAAGAAGAAGCGATTTGCGTTTGCATCACCAACAGTAATCAATTTGGAAATAATTTTAAGATTGCACCAAAGGCAAGCATATCTGATGGTTTAATGGATGTAATTATTTTCAGAAAAACAGCTAAAACAAGGACTATTATCTCTCTGGCCTATCAGGTTTTTTCGGGGAAAATAAGTCGACTGAGCGCAAAGAATATTGAAAAGAAAATCGTTCTCTATTTTCAAACGAAAGAATTAAAAATTCATAATCCAGAAAAAGCGCCGTTCCACATTGATGGGGATCCGGCTGAAACAGAAAAAGAATTTTCAATTGAAATACTGCCGGGAGCATTTAAGCTTCTTCAGCTTTGAGCTATCAGCTATCAGCTAACAGCTATTTATTTCCTCCCATGATCCTTCTCACTTCCTCAAATGCTTTCACATTATTGAGTCTTTTTAAAGATGATTGAACTTCATTCTTTTCCCTGGCGGTTAGATGAAAATTCAATGAAGCTGCATTATCCTCTTTATCCGGAATATACATAAAGGATACACGGTTTAAAGGAACATTCAAAAAATTTTCAGCATAACTGATTTCATCATCCTGGAAATAATCCTGTAACACAAACCAGTTATTTTGTAACATCGTAAAGGGTTTAGTTATTATATCCGAAATTCCTCCATTTGTATAATTTCCATCCCAGCTTCCTTTTTGACGGGATCTTATTTGAATGATCAAAACGCCACTTGTATTCTCATTGATCCAGTCTCTGAACACATTTAAAAACCGGAGCGTTGATTCCTGGCCATTATTATCCCTAAGCCCTGCATCCATTACTTCTATTACCGGATCCGAAGGCAGCCATACAGCAGGTAATACATACGGATAGGTCGCATTCATTCGCAAGGCCGAGAGCAGACTTAAATCCATCGGATTTTCATTCTTAAACAATGATGCAAAGTCGATCGCATCCGGTCCATTCATATAAGAAGCACTGTCTGTATATTCTTCCTGCATCATGAAACTAAGTGGTTGAGTACACACCATCATTTTTTTCAGATCACGCGTCACCACTGAGTTTAAGATCATCAACGGAATTTTTGCATTGCTTTCCGCTTCTTTATAAAAGCCAATACTTTTATCCAGAATACCTTCTGTATTCAAATCCAGTCTTTTTTCAAAAGCATAGCCTCTGTCTTTAATATACCGATATTGGTTATACGTAAATTTTTGTCGTGGGGTGATCAGATCCCTTGCTATCATAGCAGAGAAAACCGGGTTTAGAAGATCTTCAGAAATATTATCGAAATATTTTTTACTGCTAACGTCGATGATTTCACCCTCATTCTTTTGGCGGGAAAGCTCCCGAAAATAAGCTGCAGCAAGCATCCCACCCGATGCACCGGTCATTAGCATGGTATTATCCATAATTCTTCCCTGCGTTGTACTGTCTAATTGCTGCAATACATTCATGGAAAAAGCCGCTCCCCGCAAACCCCCTCCGCTAAAATTAAAAGCAATCATCAACGGTTTTTTAGCAACTTGTTTTTGTTTCCATTTATGCAGGATAGAGATCATGTTTTTCTTATCCAACTCCATAACTCCGGGAGAGTTCAATTCCCTTAAATGTTGTAAAGTATAGGCTGGTCGGGCTTCACTTGTATAGTCCAGCCCGTAAGCCTTGTTACGCGGATCGATGATATTATACTTATAAAGAGTATTAACTACAAGAAACAAGATTATTAAAAACAATAAACTCCAGCTTCGCAAAAAATAAGATAAGGCTCCTAACACAGCTATTAAAATAGCAAACAGGATTAATATACTGGCAGCGGCCGGCACCTGGAAAAACGTTTGATCCAAAAAGAAAGCGATAAAAATCATGAAAACAAACGCAAGCAAAATGGTAATTAAGGCCGAGAAATGATGCCGCTTAAAAATCTCATCCAGGAATGATTGATTGTAATGCTTTACCGGCCTGGCTTTCTTCACTGTAAAATAGGAATTTAAATAAAATCCTACTTTTAATCCATGATCGTCTTCTGTATCCCTCTTGGAGGCTCTGCGTTTTCTTTGAGAATTATTTACATTTAAAACCCTGGGTTGATAAAACCGGAGGATTCTTTTATCAGCCGTAAAAAAATAGGCAAATGAAATGAGTAATAATAAAATAAATCCACCTAAAAATCCTGCAACATTTAACAGAAACTGAGACAGGGGAATCAGTTCTTTATATAACCCGAAATGGAGGGCATTAAAAAAATAAACAATCAAAAAAACTGCGGGTATGAGCGCATTGTTCAGACAATATTTCAAAAATGGATTGGAAGTAGTAGCGAGAAAACGGCAACGGCTGCTATGAATAATAAAGGTGGTAATATTCCAACTCATTATAAAAATAGCCATAGCTACGCCTATAATTGCCGCACCAGAGGCATTTACCTTTCCGAGATATTCGGGCGCCAGAAACAAACCATCTGCACCAAATAATTTTAAAAAATGACCCGTGATCGTTAAAAAGAGTATAAGCCAGAATACCAACAGGATTTGCGATTTCCTGAAATGCAAAAGCAACAGTTGTATGGGAAATGAATAATAAAAATTCCGGGCAAATGCTCTCATGCGTATATAAAGAATTTAACTTCCTGTGGGTTTAGGAATCATAAGATACCACATTAATAAAAGAGACATCAAAAATAACATGGCTACCCACTGATGGGCAACGCCAAAATAAACCAGATTATTGCCAATAGGAGAGAAAGTAACCGCCAATATTCCTAATACTACCTGCATTAAGATCAAGACACCCGGCAACCATTTTGTTTTATTGAAAAAAGATCCTGTGTTGATTTTGTTCGCTTTTGCCCACCAAACCATTACTAAGATCAACAGAATATATCCTAATCCGCGGTGAATGAACTGAACAGCAATTCTATTGTCTAAAATATTTTTCCAGGCCGGACTAAGATTGTTCATTGCATCTGGATACCACTGCCCGTTGATCGTGGGCCAGGTAGGCGCATACACTGCTGCATGCAATCCAGCCATAAAGGCACCATAAATTAATTGAAAAAACAAGAGAATAAAAATAATCAAGGTGAGGTTGCGAAGTGATTTATGAACCATCACTTTATATTTTTTAACAGATAAACTCAAAGCAAACCAAAAGGTATAACAAAGCAACACAAGTGCTGCCATAAAATGCGCAGCCAGTTGTATATGACCAACAAACATCTTTTCCGGCACCAGGCCGCTTTGAACCATTATCCAGCCAATTGCTCCCTGGATAATGCCCAACACAAAAAGAATGATTAAGGGAATGATCATATCTTTTTTAAACTGTTTTTTGATCAAAAAATAAAAAAATCCAAATAAAAATACCAATCCCATTAACCGGGCCCAGCTACGGTGAAGCCACTCCCAGAAAAATATATATTTAAAATCGCTTAAAGTAAAATCTGAATGAACATACCTGAATTGATCGGTATTTTTATACTTATCAAATTCTGCCTGCCACTCTAAGGTATTTAAAGGAGGCAATGTGCCGGTTATTGGTTTCCATTCGGTAATACTTAAGCCGGATTCAGTCAGGCGGGTAACTCCTCCAAGTAAAATCTGAACCATTAACATAAAAACCCCAAAATATAACCAACGAACAATATTTCGATTTGCTTTTTCCTGTAAACTTTCCATGTATTCTATCCCTGTTTTAAAAAAAATCCTTTTGGATTTATGATAACTGCAGCAGTTAATTTTATATAAAATATCCAACAAAATTACGGACAAAATTGCCGTCAAAGACCAATTAAACCAGCAACGGAGTTTTTTTAAAATTGTCGCAGATTGGTGGGGTACAAAATTGGGCTTGGTGTTTGGAAGGCAGTTTCCTATCACCTCCTTCTTAATAAAATGTGACTTTTTGAAATGTGCGCAAGCCGAACCATTATTTTGTGAAAAGCAATGACTTTCTTATAATTTTAAAACCCTACTTTTGAAAATAAATAATCCAGCTTGCTTTTTCCTTTTTATCATAATAAGTTTATTGAAGCCGGCGTAGATGAAGCCGGGCGCGGATGTTATGCAGGACCTGTTTTTGCCGCTGCAGTTATATTACCGAAAGAGTTTTATCATCCACTGTTGAATGATTCTAAAAAACTCACTGCTTCAGAAAGAGAAACGCTCCGTCCAATTATTGAAAAAGAAAGTATCGCTTATGGTGTAGCCAGTGTTTGCAATGAAGAAATAGACCGTATTAATATATTACAGGCTTCTTTGAAAGCCATGCATCTGGCATTGAACAAACTGACAAAATCTCCGGAAATACTGCTTATAGATGGGAATCGTTTTAATCAATATAAAAAAATGCCCCATCATTGTATGATAAAGGGTGATGAACATTACGCTTCAATTGCTGCGGCAAGTATTTTAGCCAAAACCTATCGGGATGATTATATGATTTCACTTCATAAAAAGTTTAATATGTATGCCTGGCATTCCAATAAAGGATATGGCACAAAAGCGCATAGAGATGCGATTGAAATACATGGAATATGCAGGTATCACCGCAAAAGCTGGCGCTTCTTTACGGAAACAGAAAATACAGAGTTCGGAGTTCATAGTTCATAGTTCATAGTTCATAGTTTCAATGAGAAGCATTCATTCTGAAACGTTCGGAGTTCAACGCGAAGTATTCAACGCGCAGCTTTCAACACAAAGTATTCAACGCGAAGCATTCAACCTTCCACCTGAAACCTACTCCAACACCCCCAACCCCTGTCGGATAATTTCCGGATCATTATTGGTAAAATCGATCACTGTGGAAGGTATAATTCCTCCCGGGCCGCCATCAATTACAAAGTCTACCTGGCTACCAAATGTTTCATAAATGATTTCGGGATTTGTATATTCTTCTACATTTTCTCCAGGCAGGGAAGCACTTAGGATAGGATTATCCAGGGCTTCCAAAATAGACATACAAATCACATTATCCGGAATCCTTAATCCAATGGTATCTTTTTTAGTTTTGAGAATTTTAGGCACTTGCTTACTTGCGGGCAATATAAAAGTAAATGCACCCGGCAGATTATTTTTCAAAATCCGGTATAACGGAGTATCGATACTTTTTGTATAATCACTTAAATGACTTAGATCTCTGCAAATAAATGACAGTTGCGCTTTTTTAGGATCAATGCCTTTTATACGGCAAATACGTTCAACAGCTTTCGGGTGATTGATATCGCAACCTAAACCATAAATTGTATCCGTTGGATAAATGATGATGCCGCCATTTTTTAAACAATCCACCACTTGGGCAATCAAACGAGGTTGTGGATTTTCTGGATGAATTGTTAAGAGCATTCGTACAAAATTTAATATCGGTAAAGTTATAAAGTTTTTATTTGGGGAAGAGAACAGTAAATAAATCAGGAGTTCAAATACTATAATCTTTCATTTTTTATCCTTCTTTATAAAAGAAATTAACTTGATTCAAATGGCATACCATTTAAGGGAATTAAGTCCATAATCTTTTAATGAGTATCATTCACTCAAAAGTATCTTTTAAGATGACGAATTCATTTTCTGTAAACAAGGTTATTTTATCTATAAACATTCGCCATTTATCCTGTCTGCTTCATTTAGAATCCGTTGATTCCACTTACATTTGCAGCTATACCATTTTTTATAAAAATTTCTAAAAGATATTATGGCCATTATTACATTGGGCACCATGGCTTTTGATGCTATTGAAACGCCTTTCGGAAAAATTGATAAAATTGTTGGCGGATCTGCAACCTATGTGGCTTATGCAGCAAGTCATTTAACTAAACCACTCCAACAAATCTCTATTGTAGGCAGCGATTTCCCGCAGGAAGAAATGGATGAATTAAAAAGAAGAGGTGTAGAATTAACCGGTGTGGAAATTGTTCCTGACCAGAAATCATTTTTTTGGAGTGGAAAATATCATCTGGATATGAATTCCCGTGATACGCTTATAACTGATCTGAATGTTTTAAGTAATTTTAATCCTGTAGTACCGGAACAATACCAGGGCGCAGAATTTTTAATGTTGGGAAACCTAATGCCGTCTCTGCAAATGAGCGTTATTAACCAGTTACGTGTGCGTCCAAAACTGATCGTCCTGGATACCATGAATTTCTGGATGGAATCTGCTATGATGGACTTATTACAGGTACTCACCAAAATAGATGTATTGATGGTAAATGATAGTGAAGTAAGACAATTAAGTGGGGAATATTCTCTCGTGAAAGGAGCTAAGAAAATTCTTGAAATGGGGCCAAAATTCCTTGTAATAAAAAAAGGAGAACACGGTGCACTTTTATTTCATGAAGATCATGTATTTTTTGCACCAGCCCTGCCTTTAGATGATGTTTTCGACCCAACCGGTGCCGGAGATGCATTTGCCGGTGGATTTATAGGTCATCTTGCGCGTACTGAAAATATCAGTTTTAATAATATGAAAACGGCTATCATAGTAGGTTCTGCACTGGCAAGTTTCTGTGTTGAAAAGTTTGGTCCGGAAAGATTGAAAGAAATTACAAAGAAGGAAATTGATGAAAGGTTAGGTCAGTTTGTACAACTGGTGAATTTTGATATTGACCTGGTTTAAAATAATTAGAAAAAAAGGACTTGTAGAATGTTGGAAATTATTGCGTTGATATTTATTACCCGTGAAGTAGGAAAAATCGCTGCCTCAAAAGGTTTAAAACCTCTAACCTGGAAAATATATGCCGTTCTGGCCTGGATTATTTTTGAAATATGGGGTTTTATGATTGCCCTGATGTTTTTTGAAGTGGATAATTATTTTTCAATTATGATGGTGGGATTAATGTTTGCTGTTACAGGCTATATTTGGATTAAAGCGCGTCTGAATAAAATACCTGATAACCGTCTTGATGACGACATTAATAACCTGGGTGAATAGAAATATATTTTTCCCATAGTGAAATAAATTTTCTACTAAAATTCGTTCGGGAACTCTGTATATTCATTTTAAAAAAATCATAATGGCTGATCTGATAAAGGATTTCAACGAGTACGGAGAAAAAATGAATACCGTCATTTTAAGTAAAAATAAGCTGGTAATAAAGCGTCTTTGGAATCTTTATACAAACACTTACGAAGAAGGCGCTTTGAATAAAAAAACCAAATAAATGCTGGTCTTCGTTGCCAGTATGGTTTTGCGTTGTGATGATTGCATCAAATATCTCGTAGGAAAAGCATTTGAATTGGGCGTGACTACAGAGGAGCTTTATGAAATATTTGCTGTTGCCAGATCCCGCACACCCGCCGTGCAGCGGAATATTGGGAAGCACTACAAGAAGAGGGTTGAATGGTTGAATTGCTGAATTGCTAAATGGTTAAAGAATGTGTGTTTAAAGCCGTTGACGTTGAATATGCGCATCAATAATTCGTGTAATTAGTGTTGAAAATTCGCGTTTTGAATTCTTCGTGTTTATTACTGCAAATAATCCCTTTCATTTTTTCCGCAATTCATAATTGATTACATTTCTTCTAACACAAGTATTTAGTAACTTTGGGGTTCTAATTTTTAAACGAAATGAGTGATATTTCTATCGCCCCCCAAGCCCTAACGTCAAAAGATTTTGTAACAGACCAGGAAGTTCGTTGGTGCCCTGGTTGTGGCGACTATTCCATATTGGCACAGGTACAAAAGGTGTTTCCGACCTTGGGCATCCCCCGCGAAAATTTTGTTATCATAAGTGGAATAGGCTGTAGCAGCCGTTTTCCTTACTATATGAACACGTACGGTATGCACAGTATTCATGGACGCGCTACGGCTATAGCAAGCGGACTAAAAGCAAGCAGGCCGGAGT
>JBBSUB010000029.1:0-27394 GCA_038235345.1 Chitinophagales bacterium | reverse complement strand
GCTATGGATCTTCCCTATCAAACCAACCGTCCGGTTTACGAAAGAGTAGATGGAGAAATAGAAGTGGAAGGTATTTTATACAAATATGTGAAAAGAAAAGTGGCCAATGATACCTTATACCTGATGTGCCTGCCGAACACAAAAAAAATGCTTCTTGAAACCGCAAAAAATGATTTCTTCAAAAATTGGAATGAGCCGGATAAAAATAATACTTCTAACAATGCTGAAAATGGCTTTTCCCTTCTTAAACAATTGCAAAACATCCTTAATGAATCCTCACTGGTGATCCGGATAGCACCTTCTTCTTCAGATCAGCATAAAAACTGGTTTCACAAAAAAACCGGTTCACTGCTTACCTCTCTGAATTTATCTCCTGAACAGCCTCCTGATTGTTGAAAGCCTTCTTATTCATTTCATCATTTGAAGACAGACATTGGTTCTGGTACCTTCAAATGGGGATTTTTTATTTTCCACTATTAATTTTTATTCTACGATGAAAAATATATTTTTTGGCTTTCTTTCTTTGGCTTTATTATACGGATGTAATACAAAAAATGATTATCAGGAAGTGTTTAGCGACCCCGGTTTATTTAGCCGGACTGTTTATGAATTAAATGGGGTCGTGATGGGAAATAATTTTAGTCCCATAGTTGCCTCGCGGAATTACCTATACGCCAGCGTAGCGGCTTATGAAGTAATGGCTGCCGGCTTTCCGAAACAATACCGTTCATTAGCCGGACAGGCAAATGGGCTTGATCATGTTCCAAAAGCAGATACGACAAAGGAAATTAATTATGAATTTGCGGCTTTGTTGGCCTATTGCCATCTGGGTGCTTCAGTTACTTTCCCCGAAGGCAGCATGGATATATATGTAGATAGTCTTAAAAAACTGGCGAAAAATCATGGGATGTCTTCGAAAATGATGCGCAATTCTATCGATTTTGCTGATAGTATATCCAGTGCCATCCTGCAATGGAGCAAACAGGATATGTATGCTGAAACCCGAAGTTTTGAAAAATACTCTGTTACAGATGATCCTTCCCGATGGGTGCCAACGCCACCTGCTTACACGTCAGCTATGGAGCCGCATTGGGTGGAGATCCGCCCGGTAGCTTTGGACAGCGCCAGTCAATTTACATCTCCGCCACCATTACGTTTTGATGTAATTAATCCAAAAAGCGACTATTATAAGGAAGTAATGCTGGTGAAAAACGCGGTGGATAGCCTGACACCGGAACAAAAGCACATTGCTGATTTCTGGGACGATAATCCTTTCAAATTAAATGTTTCAGGCCACGTAATGTTTGGAAGTAAAAAGTTTTCACCGGGTGGCCATTGGATGGGTATTACGGGTATAGCGGCAAAAAAAGCCGGAGCTGATTTTGGAACAACCGTATATGCTTATGCGAAAACCAGTATTGCTCTTTATGATGCATTTATACAATGCTGGCAGGTTAAGTTCACCTATAATACTGTTCGTCCCGAAACAGTAATCAACAAATATTTTGACGCAGACTGGCAACCACATTTACAAACACCTCCTTTTCCGGAATATACCTGTGGCCATTCTACCTGTTCCGCATCCGCCGCCGAAGCACTTACCAGTGTTTTCGGGGATAATTTTGCTTATACAGATTCTACCGAGGCCGAATTTGGCATTGCTGACAGGCATTTTACGTCCTTCCGGCAGGCAGCTTTAGAGAACAATATGGCTCGTTTTTATGGAGGTATCCATTATCATTATTCTTGCATTGCGGCGCATGAAGCCGGCAAAAAAGTTGGAAATTATGTAACGGAGAAATTGAAGATGAAGTTGTGAACTTTAGCTAATGAGCCTTGATCGACATGAAGGTTTCCTAGAAATTCGGAACAAAGTCTTTGGGGCTTTTTAGTTTAGTTGGTCTGAAACCGGAAAATCCTGCTGAGATTTAAAAAATGCATATAGTATTCTGGAATGAAAATATCATATCAATACGCCGGAGATGCAGGCGCTTATTAAGAAAGGAAGAACATTTATTAATAACATCAAAGCATAAAAGCTTCTGAATTCTCAACAATATTTAATCATCGATTTAAACAGGAAGTTGATTTACTTTCTTTGATATATAATACTTGAACCACCATCCAGAGGGAAGAAGCCTGATAGTAAGGTGAGTTTATTATTTGAAATGTTTATGAAGGTTTTAGGTGCTGTAGTGTCCGCATCAAAGATAATTCGGTTATCGAATTCACCGTGAGTAAGCACCAAACCTACTTCGTACATAACTGTATTGTCAAAAACAACAGTATAATTCCCGGACATAGTCAGGATTCCTTTAGAAAATCTTTTATAAGTAGTGCTTGTAAATTCTAACCTGGTTCCATTACCAGGCGCATAATTTTTTCCCGGAGTCATACCGGCGTGGACTTCATGCAATTCCCACTTTCCAACCAGGAAACCAGGAGATTCATTTATGTGGTCATCATTCGCTTTTTTGCAGTTAAAACAGCTCAGGCCCGCTAATAATATCCAAACAAAAATTTCATTTTAGCACTTTTTAGTTTGACGCCGGATTTACCGGAAACGCTGCATCCTATTTTTTGAATTGATTTATGCATTAATTTTCTATTTCCCCGAATAACGGGCCAGGCTTTAAAGTTGTTTTAATTTATTGGTCTAAAATCGAAAAACCCTTTTGAACAAGGCTTCAGAGGTGACACCTTTCGAAAAGGTGTCACCTCTTTCCCTAAATACCTCATCATAGAAGCTCACTACCCACTTTCCAAAAGTTCGAAGCACAGATCAATCTATCCGGGAAAGAAATCCACAACTTTTGGAAAGTTTCAGGAAGAAGGCTGTATTTCCTCAGAGGTGACACCTTTCGAAAAGGTGTCACCTCTTTCCATAAAATCCACATAAAAAAGTACTCTGCCTGCTTTGCAAAAGTTCGGAGTACAGATCAGGCTATAAGAGAAAGAATTCACAACTTTTGGAAAGTTCCGGTAAGGATGATATCGAAATGTCTTGAATATTTTTAGTCGCTCCTCGTAAATAAATTATTACAACCATCTCTGTAACTGTCATTATCTAAGACCTGATTATCACAAAAAAGAATTCGTCCGATCAAATACTCACTTGGTGTAGAAATATCAAGACCCCATGAGTTGCTGCTACCTGTGTTAATTTCCACGTTTCCTGTGTAATGGTATTTAAATTTTCAGATACTGAAAACGTATGATTATTATCGAAGTTCGCTTTGATGTTTCTGTCTGCAGGTTTTGTCCTGCCCTCGTTAAAACATGATTGTTTAGTCCATGTCCATGAACCTGAAAGTTTCTTTGATATTGCTGTACTGTCAGGATTTTGCAATTCGTTACTTTGCCAAAATGAATTGGTAGTCGGTTTGTCTTTTTTACAAGATACCTATCCGGCTAATACTATCAAACATAAAAAAGCAATCGCAAAAGAAGAAGTTTGATTGGTGACAACTGAAACATTTAGAACGGTGCACCACATTTGCCACACGATTGATTACTTCTCATAAATAAACCTTTTTTCTTCTATACAACTACATATATTAAACACGAATTTTAGGCACAAATTTCACGAATTGAAGACAGTGTTTCAAGAGTTGTTTTTACCGAAACATCGGCGCGCCTATAGAGGGGCTACTAAGATGTTACGACCTGTCATTATAATACCAGCATTTATTTTCTGTATACTGAGGTGCAACTTACA
The DNA here is from genome assembly GCA_038235345.1 of Chitinophagales bacterium. GTDB lineage: Bacteria > Bacteroidota > Bacteroidia > Chitinophagales > Chitinophagaceae > Ginsengibacter. Next base: position 23,676 of record JBBSUB010000029.1, on the reverse strand, counting down.
CATAGACAGGAAACAACTCACCCGGTGACAGGGAGCAACTTGTCTCTACGCTGAACTGGCATATTATTTATGGTTTATTATAATGAATCAAAACATAAACATCATGGCAAACATACAAAATGAACTAAAATCTGAAGGAGATTATAAATATGTAGAACCACCGGAACTCCGGAAAGCAGGTGTTCCTCCATTGAGAAAGTTAATCAACTTTTTTGCAATAGGAATTGCTATTGCACTGGTAATAGTTTTATCTTTTGCTATCTATTTTTATTTAAGCGATAAGCGTTAATAGTCACTCACTGGTTTGGAAGATTTTCGGATATCGATAGTGGAGCCTTTAGGTTTCTCCCCTTTTTTAGGATTTATAATCTCTTTTTTAGGAGTTGTGGATTTCTTTGTAGTATCTTTTTTAGGTTCAGCAAATGGATTCACCGGTCCGATAAGTGGCTTTTCTCCCGGGCTTTTTGCTTTTTCTACAGCTGGTGGCTGCTCGTCAAAATCGGATTCAACCGGCACTCCTTTTGATGCGCCATAATCATCAGCATCTCCATTTCCCTGGTCTTCAGAGAACTCATTCCCTTCTCCCTGTTTGATGATATTCGAAAAGTTCTGGTCTGCATAAATAGGATCGGAATTTAATTCTGCAGGTTTTTCAAAGTCAGCTTTTGGATCTATTCCCAACGTTTTATCTTCATACACTTTCTGTAAGAAATAGGCAAATTCCGGCATGGCCATTTGATTACCCCCACCTGTCTGGGCTATTTTTAAAAACGGATCATCATTTCCTACCCAAACACCGGCAAGAAGTTGAGGTGTGTATCCTATAAACCAGCCATCGGTATTTTCGTTTGTAGTACCGGTTTTTCCACCCATGATACTATTGATTCCAAATCTCCAGCGCATGGAACCTGCTGTTCCAAAATCGATGACCCCTTGCATCATACGTACCATGGCATAGGCATCTGCTTCACTAATCACTTGTTTTGTTTCTGCCTGAAAGGTTTCCAGGACATTCCCGTTTCTGTCTTCAATGCGGCTCAGGAATATAGGTTCGGTGCTAAAACCCCTATTCGGAAACATCGTATACGCCCGCAGCATTTCGATTAATTTTATATCTGCTGATCCAAGGGCAATGGAAGGCACCTCAGGTATCTTACTTTGGATACCAATACTATGTGCAAATTCAACTGTTTTTTTAGCACCGATCCGCTGCATCAGATCATAAGCAGCCACGTTAATCGATTTTGCGAGGCAATAAGCCATAGTACCCCCGCCACCGGAAATGGTTTTGTTTGCAAGAGTAATGGTTTTACCTCCAATATAACTATCAGGAGTAAGGCCGGCATCTGTAAGGGCAAGAGTGTAAAGAATCGGCTTAAAGGTAGAGCCAACCTGTCTCGGTGTAGTTACGTGGTCATATTTGAACCATTTGAAATCGATTCCGCCTACCCAGGCTTTTATTTCACCGGATACCGGGTCCATTGCAGCAAATCCGGTCTGCATCATTTGTTTGGAATACTTAATAGAATCCAAAGGAGTCAGCGTAGTATCTTTTTCCCGTTTTTCGTTCCAGGCAAATACTTTCATTTTTACCGGTACGTTAAAAGATTGTTTAATGGCTTCATCAGATGAACCGTTTTCTTTCATATAGCGCCAACGCTCACTTTCTTTCATAGCGCGGTTCAGAATTGTTTCCTGTCCTTTCCAGATATTTTTACTTAACTGGCGATTAAATGTTTTTTGCATAGCAGCCATGTGTTTGATCACAGCTTCTTCTGCATACAACTGCATTTTAGGATCAATGGTGGTATATATTTTTAATCCATCCCGGTACTGATCATAATAGTTTCCGGTCTTTGGATTTTTATTCGATTTACACCATTCATCTAATTTCTTAGCCATTACACTCCGGAAATATGGAGCGATTCCCATGTTTTCATCCAGTTTTTTATATTTAATATCCAGCTTCTTTTTCTTATACTTTTCCGCATCAGCCGCTTCCAGTTTGCCATAGCGGACAAGTTGGTCCAGCACGATATTCCTTCTTGCCAAAGCAGATTCAGGCCGCCTTACAGGATCATATTGTCCGGGTCCCTTCAGCATACCTACCAGCAAAGAAGATTCATCAATTGTAAGTGCTCCCGGTTCTTTCTGAAAATAAACCCTGGCAGCATTCCGGATTCCATAAACATTTAACCAGGATACGCGATTGAGGTATAAAGTGATAATCTCCTGTTTGGTGAAATTTCTTTCCAGTTTAAGCGCAACGATCCATTCTTTGATCTTATCAATACCTCTTCTTAACATAGAGCCCTTTCCCTGGTTTAGAATATTTTTGGCTAATTGTTGTGTGATGGTACTTCCGCCTCCATCTTTACCTAAACCATAAATAGCCCGGGCAAGTCCACGCGCATCGATGCCGGAATGGGTATAAAAACGCTCATCTTCTGTAGCTACAAGTGCATCAATTACAGCAGGAGCTATGTCTTTATAATCTACTGAAACACGATTCTCAGCATAAATTTTACCCATTAAGGTTGTGCCATCATTTGCATATATTTCGGAAGCAAGATTAGCTTGTGGATTCTCCAATTCCTGTAGCGAAGGGAGCGAGCCAAAAACGCCAAAATAAGCAGCAACAAGCACTGCATTGCCTAATAGAAACCCTACCAGAACGATTGTCCACAGGATCTTTACATTTGGCCTTACGCCATTTTTCACTTTTTTCTTTCTATTTGAAGTTGCCATTTTTCGTTTCTTTAAAAGTGCTTGTTTGAAGACATCACTTTCTTTTTATTCTCTAATTTAAAACTTTTCCGGGTATTTTGAATGAAGCAAATCTAAATAATCCTTCAGGTTTTTATTGTTTTTTAATATTTCCAGGTTCTCATTAGAAATGATGTAGAATACATATTTATCCTTCGGTAACCAGGAAACCTCCCTTGGAGCATCTCTGCGCACCTGGTCAAGGTATTTTATCGCTTCATCGGCGCTCACAAAATCTGAAAAGATCAATAATGCCCTGTCCTGATCGAGCGTGTCCCTGGTTACTTTTAATTCAAGCTTGTAGTGCTTTTGCGCATTATAGCGGGTAAATGCATTTCTTGCTTCCACATTATACACCGGATCTACCTTGGTTAAGATCATTAAAACATTTTGATTGCTGTTCGGATCAAATGTGTAGCCTTTGCTAATGACTGGTGCCGGTAATTTTTTATCCGCGCTAATTGTCACAGTCTTGGGAATTACAGTCTCTTTTACAGGAATTTTTTCCGTGGTGATGACACCGGATTTTTGAATTTTTCTTTCCACTTTTGTGTCATCAAATACGGCCAGTTCTGATTCCGGCTTAATCCTTTCAATTTTCAGATTCGTTAAATAACGTTCAATACTGTCCCGCTGATTTAAAACATGTACCATCGTGGCGGCTTTTTCATTCATAGGAGAGGTCGGGTATTGTGCCTGCAACTGGTTAAGGATATTTATAGCAATACTATCTTTCCTGTTTTGAACATAATAAACCGATTCAATATACAATAATTGAGGACTCCAGAAATTTAATCCATACAAGCTATCCGCTGCTTTCTTTTCCTCAATGGCTTTTTTAAAATTTCCTTCTATAAAAAGGGTATAAATATCCTGGTATCTTTTCGTGCCTGCTTCGTCTTTTTTTGTCGGATCAAATTTTTCAGGGTTCAACACATAATCTGCATAGCGGGAACCGGAATAGGATTTTAATAATAGATTTTTATAGTGATCTGCTTTTGCTGTATTCCCTAATTTGTTGTAACAATAAAAAAGATTCATATAAATTTCTCCGTTGTATAGGCTGTCCGGAAAACGCTCCAGGGAGTATTCATACCGGTCAATGGCAGCATAGTAATCTTCCAGAAGAACCTGGTAATTTTTGCCCAATTGAAAGAGGGAAATTGCAATTTTTTTATTGGAAGAATCCATCGCTGCCGGTGTAAGCGGAATATTTGCGGAAAGCCCGGAAACAGAAATGTCTTGTTGTACAGAGTCATTCGCAATGCCAGTATCATCTGCATCTATTACCGCAGCCTTATTCATGTTTGCCGGCGATAGGGGATCCACATCTCCTGTGAGCAACTGATCCTGCACCGGTAGTTGCCCGGCATTTCTTCCACTGGGTGTGGTTGCTATATTTTTATCACCGGAAGAAAGTCTTCTCCAGTTATCAACATTTTCTCTTTTACCCCATAATTTTTTAAATTCATTAAATCCTTTCGTTTTTACAGAGTTGTTATAAAAATACCAATCGCCTTTTTCATTTCTATTTGAAAAAATATCGGAAGATGATTGGTTCTTAGAATCAAAAAATTCTTTGGAAGAGTTTACATATTCATCATCCTCCGAAACACCCCGTTGTTTTTTTAAACTTTTGGATAGTTTTTTTAAAAAGGCATCCCGGTCTGCCGGCGATAATGCCGCTAAAGCCTGCAGGCTATCCTGTCGCTCTATGATTTTTATATGCCTTACTATATGCACCAGGGCAGCTTTTTTCTCTAAAATGGATGTAATATCACCCAGGGTAGAATCCGGCAATTGAAGACTATCGTAAAAATTATAGGCATTTTTATAATCTTTTTTCGCGTAACTTATTTCTGCCAGGTTTAAAAATGCCCGATTCCTATAAGAGGAGTTTTCATGATTATTTAAAATGCTTTTACCGTAAAAGCCAAATGCCGCGGTGGAATCAGGAATTTCCATAGCAAGTTCTGCCGCAGAAAAATAGATAATATCGCGGTAGTTATCATACTTATCCTTGCGCGCCATCTTTAAAAGTCGATCTACACTATGGATAATTTCTTCCGGATCTTGACTTTTAAGCATTTTTGCTTTGTTCAAATTACCGTAAATGTCCATTAACGGATCCGTTGTATGCCGGATTGCTTTATCATAATAGTCTGAGGCCAGTTCCTGATCGCCGTTCATCTCATAAAGCTGGGCGAGGAGAAATTCCCGTCTTGCCATATCTTCATTATCCAATGCGTTCGGGAGAGCTTTTTCTATATGAGAGATAGCGCTGTCATACATTTCCTGTTTATAAAACCAATAGCCTTCCATTTCCTCCAGGTATGCATGTAGGCGCTGAGGAAAGTTCTCATCATTTTTAAGGGTATTGATCAGGCCGGCGGCTTCTCCATAATCTTTCATTTCTATGAGGGTTCTGATTTGCCAAACCAGGGCATCATTTCTACTTGGTGGAAGTGTGAAAGCCTTATCTACAAGGTTCCTGTTTTCTTTGCTACTGATGCTTAAACTATTATTACTTGTAAATCCGGTCGTTCCCACAATTGCCTGGTCATCATCCCCTTTCTTTTTCCTTGGAAAGAGATTGTAATTGACAAATTGGAAAGTCATGCCTGCTGAATCAAAATCCTTTCGCAGATAATATGCTTTTCCAATGAGGAGGTAAAAATTATCTACCCAATCGCTTCTCAGATCGTGCAGTAAAATACCGGCCGTCGCTTTCAGGATGACAGAATCCAATTCAGCGGCCTGGGCTGCTGTCTGTTTTAAGTCAAAACTGTAATAGGGAATTAATTTGGAGTAATTGTCCTTATGGCTGATTCGTGCCCGGTCAATCACCGCATCTATTTTGTTACGGGCATTAAAAAAATAATTATAATGACTGGTCGTATTTTGAATAAAACGGCGCGGTATATTAAATTTCTTTTCTCCCGTTTTTTCAGAGCGGAGCGTCTTGTTTTTAAACTTTTGTGGTTTATCTTTTTCAAGGTCAAATGTGATCTTTCCGATTTGGGCACAAACCTGCGATGAGATAAAACCAAACACCAATAAAAACAAAAGGAATTTTACAATCCGAAGGTTCATGAATATTAAATTTTTAAAAATAACATAAAGAAAAGTTCCCCTAACTATTAGAACTTTAATTTTGCGAAATTATTTTAAAAATACGGTTATTTTAAGGTATTATGCCAATTAATAAGCTGCATGCATTATTTTTAACAACATAAAATGCGAACATGGCCTCACCACAGGGAAACAGATCTTTAAGGCGAATTAGAAACTTCTACCGGTTGATAATTATTAATGAAGATACATTTGAAGAAGTGGTAGCTTTTAAACTAAACAGGTTGATCGTTTATATCACCATGAGTGTATTATTTTTAGTACTGGTAGGAATGAGTATTGGTTTGATCGCTTTTACTCCTTTAAAATATTATATTCCCGGTTACGGCGTGGCTGGTAAAGCAAAAGAATATGAAACGCTTAAGGTAAAAGCCGATTCCATTGAGCATGCTCTTGATATTAAACAGCAATATATCGATGAAATTGAAAAAGTTTTAAAAGGAGATATGCTTCCTTTGGATACGACCACCCTGGATATTAACAATTCAAACAAGGCACCTGTTATTCAGAAATCCACCCGGAAAAGAAGACGGTAATTCATAAAAAACAATCATGTCAGAAAAGAAAAACGAAGCGAATAAAATGTTGATGAAATATGCGGGCCTCGGATTTCAATTCCTGGTAGGAATCGCCCTGGCTATATTTGCCGGGATAAAAGTGGATGAATGGCTTAATATGGCTTTTCCGTTACTTGTATGGCTGTTTCCATTATTGATCATTATTGGTGTTATTATAAAAACAGTAGTAGAAACCGGAAAGAAGTGAATTATTAAAAACTTTAGGTAAGTGTAAAGCCTTTTGCAGAAAGGAAGGATTTTAAAAAAATACACGGGCATCTTATGAAACTTCCTCCTGCAACATGCCTGTTTAAGGTTCGTCGGCCTGGATATTACCACGGAAAGTTTTGATTTTTACTCTAAAAAAACATTCCTCTTTCATAACAGTATTTCTCCCTACTTTTGGAAAATTCTGAAAAATCCTATTAAGGGAGTGAAATGAAAATTTACTCCATTTGTACTAAAAATACCGGAGTGTTATTGTTAATTCATTGATTTCCGAAGAATAAGAATAAAACGCATGAATAAAAAATCGACATTATACCTTCCCCTTTTTATTGTATTCGTCCTGGTATTTACCTTAGTGGTTGTCTTTAAAAACTACCTGGTCAGCAAGGAGGTGAATACGAATTTTATCCTGGGTGCAAATTTTGTATTATTTGCGCTAAGCATTGCCGGATTGTTTATCCAGAGCAAAGGAGCAGGCTCTGAGAACCTGAATGCCTTTCTGAGAGGGATCTATACGTCACTTCTGATGAAAATGTTATTAATCGTAGGTGGTATATTGGTTTACATTACCCTTATGGGTGGAGAAGTAAACAGGCCGGCTATCTTTATTGGTATGGCGTTGTATTTTATATTTACCGCTATTGAAATAAAACAAATCATGAAAATAGTCCGACAGAAAAAAGATGGCGAAAATTGAATCTCCTTTTAAATTATTAAATGATTATTTGCCGGAAGGTGCCTACGAAAAAGTAGAACAATACCTCCTGTATCATAAAGTGCATTTTACTATTTCGCGCGCACGGACTACAGTGCTGGGAAATTATAGAAGCCCCCACAGCAATAAAAACCACCGTATCAGCGTAAATGGTAATCTCAATAAATTTTCATTCCTTATAACCTTATTGCATGAATTGGGGCATCTCATTGCCTTTGAAAAATATGGCCCTAAAATACCCTCTCACGGTGCTCAATGGAAATATGAATATGGACAAATATTAGCAGACTTTATTTCCAGGGATATATTTCCGGAGGATATTAAGAGCGAATTACTGCAAACGCTTAAAAATCCCGCAGCCTCCTCCTGTGCGGAAGCTTCTTTATTAAGAATTTTAAGAAAATACGATGCACCTATTCCCGGTGTTTTATTGCTGGAAGATTTAGCGGATGATAGCTATTTTATTATTCGTGGCGGGCGCTTATTTCAGAAAGTGAATAAGGTTCGGAAAAGGTATCTCTGTAAAGACATCGGGAATGGACGTATGTATTTGTTCAGCCCTGTGGCTGAAGTGAAGTTGGTGGAGAGTTAGCCAATGGGTGGTCAGGTGTCAGGTATTAGGTGTCAGGTGTCAGGTATCAGGTATCAGGTATCAGGTGTTAGGTATTAGGTGTCAGGTATTGATCGGTATCAGTGTTACGGGCTACAGCAGTTTAAGTAAAGGAATTGCATTATTCAACAGGTAGTATTCAACACGCAGCATTCAATGCCAGGCATTCAACACGCAGTATTCAACCCCAATAGTCTTGGATTAATTTTTGATGATAAATAAATAATTAATACCATTTATCATGACGCACAATATACCAGACGACATTACGAACTATTTCAATGTAGAATTTTTTACTGCAATTGCCCAGAACCTGGATGAACCGGTTCCGGCAATTTCAAAGGCTGTATCTGCAATTATACCAACCGCGCTCGAGGCATTGGTAGATCAGCCCGCCGCATCCGGGAACTTTTATCAATTGGCAAAAGAAGCGGCACAGTACTATTCCAAAGCACCGGATGTAGCAAGACTTGTCAATGAAGAAAAAGGGAGTAATCTGCACCGCGATATTTTTGGGAATAATGAGCGGGCTGTTGGCCGCCATATTGCAGCATATTCCGAAGTACGCCCTACAACAGCATTTTCCCTGATCATGCTCGTATTACCTGTAATGATGGGAAAGATTGGGGAACACATTAATAGCGAAAATTTATCACAAGGTGATTTTTCAGGCCTGATATCCGGTTTACGTCCTGACGTTAATCGCCTTACTCCTGCCGGCTACACAACCCCTGACCTATCACACGAGGTTACCTCCTCTAAGGAAGATTTAGAAAAAATTCATGAGGCGAATGTTGGAAGGAATAAAACCAATTTCGTATTTCCAAAATGGGTACCTATTTTGATTGTTGCTGTGGTTGTTTTGATGCTGATTTATTTTAGCAGGCAGTAGTTTTTAGTTCGGGGTTTGGGGTTTGGAGTTAGTTTGAAGTATTCCAGCAAGCCTCGGCCTGTGTTTTGAGGAAAATAACTTGGGAGTTATGTAGTAGTTGGGTTCAACCATTTTAAACGTGTAGCTATCAAAGCGCAAGCATTTAACACGAAGAATTCAACGCGCAGCATTCAGCTTCTTAATCTTCCCCAAACCTCATATATTTTATCTCCCTTGCTGCTTAGACCACTGTGATGCCATTTACCATCCACTAATTTGCCATCAAATTCCAGTTTGGAACCTATCCGGCTGCTATCCCTGGAAAAAAAGAGAATATTTTCTGTGTATTTTCCGTCCTCAAAAGTATAGCTTCCGCCCCCTGTGCCGGAAAATTGTTTTGTTTCAGGATTTATGGCAAACCATTGAAACCATCCACCGGTAAGCATTTTAAGTGTTTTTCTTGGTCCGGTCTGATGAATGTCTATTAGTTTTCCGTCCTGCTCTCTGCCGGTGATTTTCCATACACCTGCCAGCGGAGCTTTCCCATCATCCAGCCGCGTATATACAGTGGAATGATTTTCTGTTTTTATGGTCAGCTGCCCGTTTTTATCAGAAAAGGATAGTTGCATTACTGTTCCAGTTTCTTCATTATGTTGGGCATCAAATTCCTTTTTGATCTTTATGTTGTTACCACTTACGGTAAATGGACCTCCCCAGGAATTGATAAAAGTATGATTGGAATATTCTGTAAAAGTGAAGTACCCATCTTTTAATAATAAGACAATATTATTTTCTCCTTCTCTTAAGATCCATGCTCCCTCAAGATTTTGCTGTGCAAAGGAAACAAGGCAAAAACTAAAAAGGGTCATTAATAAAGATACTTTTTTCATATCGATGTGTTTAAAATTTCAGGTATGATGAAATACAGCTTCTAATATACCAATTTAAAATGAAGGGTTTATTGATTTTACATCATTGGTAAATGATTTCATTATGGAAAGTAGTTTCAGTTGAAGAAGATTTTTTAAATGAAATTTAATGACACTTTAATTCAAAAGAGCCCTTAAAATTCCTGCTTAGTTTTCAACGGAAATTTTAAATTAACGATTTCCTTAACAAAACAAATCAGGAAAATAGCTGGATTAATCTCATTGGCGTTAAGTTTGCTAACACTGTTAGAAAAATAGCGTTATTTATAATGGGCCTATCGGAAAGAAAAATAAAACATCGTGAGGAAGTTCGTGCATCCATCCTGGAAGCCGCGCGGGAAGTGGTGTTAAAAGAAGGCTGGCAGGCTCTTTCGATTCGAAAAATTGCGGAGGCGATTGATTATAGTGTACCCGTTATTTATGACCATTTTATAAATAAAGAAGCTTTATTACTGGAATTTGTAACACAAGGCTTTGGTCTTTTAAACAGAAAACTGGAAAGCGCCAGAAATTCCGTGATTGAGCCGGAATTGCAAATTAGAGCAATTGGTTATGCTTATTTGAAATTTTCCGGTGAGCATAAAGAGTATTACCGGTTAATGTTTGGCTTAGGAGTTCCATCCTGCGAAGCAATGAAAGAGATTCCTGAATTGAACAGCTTTATGCAAATCGTTATAGAGCCAATCAGCATACTAATCAGCAGAAACAAGCACAAGCAGATGGACGAACGGGTGAAATTTAAAAATTTTTGGGCCTCTTTGCATGGATCAATTTCTATAGATATTTTGGATATCACCGGTAAAAGAGGCTTGAATAAAAAAATCATGGAAGATTTTTTTGAAAGCTTTCTTGCAGGGATAAAGAATTAAGAATTAAAAATTAAGGATTAAGAATTAAGAATTAAGAACAATAAAACATACGAATCAATTATTAAAAAAAAACGAAAAAATGATGATGAAAAGAATAACATTCGCACTGCTGTTTATTAGCACTTCCTTTGCCATTCAGGCCCAGGGAAATTATGTAATAGATCCTGCGCACTCAAAATTAGGTTTTACAATTACGCATTTTGGAATAGCCGATGTGCCGGGCCATTTTGATAAATATGATGTGACAGTAAAAACCTCTAAAGCTGACTTTAGCGATGCAGTTGTGGAAATGTCTGCTGATGTAAACACTATTAACACACGGATCGCACCAAGAGATAAGCATCTTCGAAGTGCCGATTTTTTTAATGTAGAAAAGTTTCCGGCAATGTCCTTTAAAAGTACTTCCATCCGGAAAATTGCAGATAATAAATATGAATTATCCGGTGATTTGACCATGCATGGAATTACAAAACCAGTTAAAGTAAACATGTGGCACCGTGGATCTATTCAGAAGAAAGAAGGGGATAAGTTAACTGCCGGATTGCAATTTACAGCAACACTTCAAAGGGCTGATTTTGACCTGGGTGCTAAATTTCCTGCACCGATGCTCAGCGACGAGGTAACTTTAAAAGGTGACGGAGAATTCTTACAACAATAATTCCGTACACTAAAACCACTTTATGAAAAGACTACTCAACAAAAGCCATCTTCCGCTCAATCTGGATGCAGGCATTCTCTTAATAAGAATAGCTGTATCCATTTTAATGCTCACACACGGTTTGCCCAAACTGATGAAGTTTTTTGCAGATGAACCGGTAGCGTTTGCTAATATTATGGGCTTAGGTGCCGGAGTTTCTTTAGCAATAGCCATTTTGGCCGAAGTTGTTTGTTCGATATTTTTAATGCTGGGATTGGCTACCCGCCCGGCTCTTATACCATTGATCCTTACTATGGCGGTAGCAGTATTACATATTCACGCAGAAGATCCTTTGGCTGTAAAAGAGAAAGCCATTATGTATTTACTGATCTATGTAATTTTATTTTTTACCGGTAGTGGTAAATATTCACTGGACAATATGTTGAGTAAAAAAAGAGGTAATTTTGCCCGGATAAGATAAATAGATTATTCACCTTTAAAAATAAATTATGAACGAAATTTTGAACAAATTTAAGGACGTTACCAGCAAATGTTGCGTGACAATCATATTAACCACTCACCGTACTAAACCGGATAATGAGAAAGATTCCATCTTATTAAAGAACCTGGTGAGAGATGCCGAGAAAAGATTACAGGCAGATTGTGGGGAAGATAAAGAGATGGCTAATACCATTATGGACAAATTGAACAAACTTGCAGCAAGTATTGATCACAGGTACAACCTGGAGGGTTTGGTGCTTTTTGTGAATGAAAATATCGCTGAATTTGTCCGTTTGCCTCTACAAGTAGAGAACAGAGTTGTAGTAGATCGTACATTCCATACACGGGATTTAGTACGTGCAATAAACGGACAGACCAGTTATTATGTATTGTTGCTCAGCAGGCAGAGTGCACGCATGATCGAAGCGTTGAGTGATATAGCGGTGAAAGAAGTGGAAGATGGTTTTCCTATAGAAAACATGACGACCACAGTAGCACCCGGTGCTGCATCCATTGCCAATAAAGTTACCAGCTTAAGTACGGAATTCTTTAATGTAGTAGACAAAAAAATGAATGAGATTCTAAAAGCAAAACCATTACCGGTAATTATTTGCACAGATGAATCCAACTATTCTGAATTCCTTAAAGTAGCGGATAGGAAAAATATTATTTTAGGCAATGTAAAAGGGAATAAGATGCTGGAGAAGGCCCATCACGTGGTGGATAGTGTATGGCCTGTAGTAAAAGAATTGCAAAATGTAGAAAATAAAAAAAGACTTTTAGAACTGGATAGTGCGGTTGACAATTCAAAATTTGTGACTGACTTTAACGATATCTGGACGGCATTGAATGAAGGTCGCGGCCGCACTCTCTTTGTCAAGCAGGGATATTTTCAACCCGCCCGCATTGTAGATAATCAAATTCAATTAGTAGCACCAAACCTGGCAGATGAGGTGGATGTAGTAGATGATATCATTGATGAAATGCTGGATAAAAATCTGAAGAACGGCGGTGATGCCGTGTTTATGCAGGAAGATGAATTGGATAAATTCCAGGGATTGGTTTTGGTTACGAGGTACTAATTCGAAATTTAAAATAAATTAGGAAAGCCCCGAAATGGAAACGTTTTGGGGCTTTTTGGTTGGGTGTCAGGTTTCAGGTTGTAGAAATTATACGTCTGAAATCAGGGAACAGACGCAGCGTAACGTAGAGACGCAATTCATTGCGTCTCTACGGGCACCACGACGAATACCACGATTCAGGTATGAAGTGCCAGATCAGATATTCTGTTTGAACCTTATCAGGTATTATTTTCGCTGATAATATGAATCCTTGGTAATCATATAAATCCAAAAATCATCGTTCAGACAATTTTAGCATTCAACCATATTCTCCTCACGTAACCCCGCTCAAAAAATCATTTAAATTCTGCTCCGTTTCCAGGTTCAGCTTTTTACGCAATCTATAGCGGCCTATTTCCACACCACGCACAGAAATATTCATCAGTTGGGCGATTTCCTTTGAAGACAAATTCAACTGAAGATAAGCGCACACTTTTAAATCTGTTTTAGATAGCTTCGGAAATTTTGCTTTTAATTTTTTCAGGAAATCATTGTTTACTTCATCAAAATGCGAAACAAACTGTTCCCAGTTGGCATTGTTTTTTTCGATATCATTTACAAGTTGCAAAGTCTTTTTTACATCGTGATTATTATTTGTTTTTTTATAGAGATGTTGTAATTCATCTTTTACCCGTGTCAGCGCATCGGCTCTTTCTACGAGGTGCAGGTTGGCGTCTGCCAGTTCCCTGTTCTTAAACCTCACCTCATTCGCAAGTTTTTCATTTTGTAATTTGATGATTTCTTTTTCATTCTTTTCCACTTTAAGCTGATGTAATTCTTTTAACCGCCGCTGCTCTTCCTCAAATTTAATTAGTTGCCTTTCAAATTTTTTCTGTTGAATTTTATAAAAAAGATAGAGGAGAAAGGAAATCAACAACAGGGATATGATTTTTGCCCATATTGTCTGATACCAGGGAGGTAATACACTAAATGAATAGGAATCTATTGCAGATTCATTACCCAGGTTATCCTGTGCTTTCAATTGAAAGGTATATTTTCCGGCCGGTAAATTGGTATAATCCTTTTCTGTCTTAGCCGACCATTCGCTCCATTCCATATCATAGCCTTTTAATTGGTAACTGTATTCAATGTTCTTCTGTAAACCGTACGCCGGCGAACTGTATTCAAAATGAAATGAATTATACTCAGCCGGTAAATTGGCGGATGATTTTTTAAATGTTTTTTGTCCAAGAGGGAGATATCCGCCAAAAATGGTACTGTCTTCTTTCCCAATAGCTTTTACATTACTTAGATAGGCATTTAGTTCAGGTTTTTTAGACCGGTATTTTTCATAATTAATATGAATAATTCCGTTTTCTGAGCCAATAAATATATTCTGCTTATTAAAAGGATAAATATTTTCTGATCCGGCCAGTGTTTGGCCGGTCAGCTCCGGCAAATACGTTAAGTTGAAAGTTGATTGACCGTTTTTTGAAATAAAATTTACAAAACCTACTTTATTGTTTGTGCAGAACCAGATATTTCCTTCCTCATCTTCTTTCAAATACCGTATTTCCATGGTTTTAAATATCGGCGTCAAAAATTCAGAGGGGACAAATCTTTTTGTGGCTCTGTCATATTCGTAAACCCCCTTTTCTGTTGCAAAAACAATTCTATTCTTTATTTTAAACACATAATTCCCCAGATCAGAAGGCAATCCGTCCTTACTTGTGAGTAGTTCTGCTTCGGAATTATTTTGTCCGGGCAACAGGCGTATCCTAAATATTCCGCGGTAGGGATGAGATGACCAGATATCATTGTTATTATCTATGACCAAAAAACGCAGCGATTCATTCGACCCTTTTATTTTACCATTACTTGTAAATGTATTATTGGAAAAGTTCAGGGAAGTGAGCCCGGTATAGGTCCCCGCCAGGATTTCTTTGGAAGGCAGAACGGCCGAGGTTGGCTTAAATAACCAATAGCCATCGCCCTGGATGATTGGGTAAGCTGTTTGTCCCCGGATAGTGAAGGCACCGTCATTATACCCCATCAGTAATTGCTGATTGATGACATCTATACTCCACACCTGTCCGCTGCTGTTTTTTATGCGCGTGAAATCGGTCTTTGAAAAACTAAGATCCTTGTGCTGTTTGGAAACTGGTGCTACGTATGCGCCATCTGATGTAGCAATATAGAGGCTATCGTTAAATATCACTGTTGTATATCCTGAAAGATCATTTGTTTTGTTTGGCCGGATGTATTTTATGGCTGAGTTATAGGCAATAAAACTAATTCCCCTGTTTAAACCGGTCCAGAGATTTTGATCATGATCCAGGTACAAACAAAGTACATTACTGGTTTGTAATTCTTCGGTACGGGATATCTTCTGAATCATATTCCCCTCATTATTCAGGATGATTACTCCATCAGAGGTCGTTCCAATGGCAAATTCATCCTGGTTTATTTTTGCCATAGTATAGACAAGGCTTTTTTTCAAATTTTCATCTATACTTGTTTTTTTAGGATAGGCACTGTCATTCACCAGTATAAAAAGACCATCTTTAAAGGTGCTGATCAGAACACTGTCTTGCCCAAGGGGGATCATGCCGGACACTAGATTTAGGTTAAATGGTTCTTTGCATAAAGGTTGCCACGCCTGATTTTTAAATTCAAGTAATCCCCTCTCTTTATCCTGGGCTATCAGTTTTCCATTGACTCTTTTTAAATATCTCCACTCAGAATCTGAGGGAAAAACCCGGATATTCTGATTATTTAATTCGAAAATCTTGTCATTTGTTCTAAAAAAAAGAGATTCCCCCATGGGTTCAATATCCCAGATATCTGCAAACTGACTGTAGGTTTTAGGAACCAGTTTTTTAAGGGATATGTATTTTAAACTACCATTGATATCCGGTTCAAAATATCCAAATTCACCCTGACCGCCGACATATATTTTATGATCCGGTCCGATATAGATTGAACGAACAATCGTCTTATTGGGAAGAGGATAAAGCCGCCAGTGGTTACCATCAAAAGAAAGTAATCCGGAATTATTTGCGAAATACATGATGCCGTGATCATCCTGTTGTATATCCCAACTTTGATTAGCAGCCTTGAAATCTTCGGTGCTATAATTAATGATGCGGGGTAAACCAATGGTGTTTTGTCCGTGACAAGTTATACCCACAAAAAACTGAATTAGTAAAATCCAAGCTATTCTCATTTTTTTAATATGTTGTAGGAATGATGTAGTTAATATTTATTGATTATCAACTTTTTATAAATTTATGATGTAGTAGTGTTGTATAAAAATACGATATTCTAAAGAAAATGTTAATTATATTTGTTCTTGAATTCTGAATGAATTAGTTATTACTTTTTAAAAATCTGCAGGTTTTCATTTCTAAAAAATTTCTCCACATGCGAAAAATTATCAAAAAACTTACACTTGCTTTCATCTTTCTGGCAACTTTGAACATTAGTTATGCACAGACGAAAGAGGTTTCAGGTCAAATAATGGACGGTTCCGGTAAAACGATCGCCGGTGCATCTGTTATTGCTAAAGGAACTACATCAGGTACATCTACAAATGATGATGGTAAATTTACTCTCCAGGTACCAGCCGGGGTAAAAGCATTATTAGTATCTGCTTTAAATTATGCAAGCCAGGAGGTACCGATTACTGCGTCGCCGATGGCCATTATTTTAAAAAGTACAGTCGTAGATCTGGAAGAAGTGATTGTAGTAGGATATGGTACTCAAAAGGTAACTAAAGTATCCGGAGCAATCTCCACCATTAAAGAAGCGGACATTGAGAAATTAAAACCCGTTCGGGTAGAAGACGCGTTGCAGGGAAGAGCCTCCGGTGTAACGGTTATTTCCAACGGTTCGCCCGGATCGAAACCAACGGTACTTATCCGTGGTATTCCGTCATTTTCAGGTACAGACCCTGTTGTGATCATTGATGGTATTCCGCAAACTCTGGACGACTTTAACGCCGTGAATTCGGAAGATATCGCCTCCATAAATGTATTGAAAGATGCAGCTGCTACTGCTATATATGGTGTGAAAGGAGGAAATGGGGTCATTGTAGTAACAACTAAATCCGGCCGTAAAAATCAAAAAACAGAAATTTCAGTCAATGGTAATTATGGCGTGCAGGAAGTCATGAATGTCATTCCGGTTTTAAATGCCTCTGAGTATGCGGCCATTATTAATGAAGGAAGTGTTGCAGCAGGTGGAAACCTTATTTTCCCAAATCTATCGGTTATTGGTAAAGGAACAGATTGGCAAAAGGAAATTTTTCACACTGCGCCAATACAGGATTATAATGCAAGTGCCCGGGGCGGCAGTGATAAAATGGGCTATTTTGTTTCCGGCGGATATTTAAACCAGGATGGAATTGTCGGTGGCGGATCAAAATCGTATTTCAACCGCATTAATGCAACAGCTAATTTAAATTTTGACCTGGCTAAAAATTTAAAATTAATTGTCAATAATAGTTTTGTTCAATTAGGTAGTAAAGGTGTGCAGGAAAATTCTTTCAATTCAATTATTGGAAGTGCTTTAAATTTTGATCCAACGGTTACAAAATATAATGAAGTTGAAAATTCAGTCGGCACATATGGGTACAGTAATCTTTTACTTTCGGAGATTTTCAACCCTCTGACAAAATTGGACAATACATTTAATATTTCTAAAGGCAATAAATGGTATGGTAAAGTAGAACTTCAATATGAAATTCTAAAGGACCTCAAAGTAACCAGCCGTTTTGGATATGTCACCTGGGATCAAACTGGAAAGTCTTTCAACCCATTGGTTTTTTATGGTCCTTTAAATGTAGAAAATACGATGAATGCAGATGGCACCACGGTAACGGGTAAACACAACAGCGTTGGTGAAAATAAAAACAGTAACACCAGCTTCACGTCTGAAACCTTCGTCAACTATAATTTTACAGTGGCCAATCATCATAATTTTGAAACCGTAGCCGGTATTTCTTTTGCGAAAAGCAAGGGCGATGGAATCAATGCTTCCCGCCAGGATGTTCCGTTTAATTCGTGGACTTTTGCGGATCTTACTGCGGCTACAGGTACAAATAGTTCGACAAATACAAGTGCTTATACAGCAGGTAATTTCCAATATTTCAGAAAAAATGCTTCTTATTTCGGAAGAGTAAATTACGATTATCAGTCTAAATACCTGGCTTCCTTTACTGCCCGGAGAGATGGATCTTTCGCTTTTGGTCCGGAAAATAAGTTTGGTGATTTCCTTTCCGGATCTCTTGGCTGGGTGGCATCAAATGAAGACTTCTTCCATTCTGATCTGATCAACTACCTTAAAATCAGGGGAAGTTATGGAACAGTCGGAAATGAAAATGTGAATCCTCAATTTGTGAGTATTGCTACAGGCGGTCCTAGTTATGGTGGTACAGCGAATAGTAACGGTTACACATTTGGAAGTCAATTTGTTGCTGGTTCTACCGTAAGTTCATATAGAAATGATGGGCTAAAATGGGAGAAGCAGAAACAATTGAATGCAGGTTTCGACATCAATATGTTTAAAAATAAATTTTCCTTAAGTGCTGATTATTTTGAAAAGCGTGTAGATGGCTTACTTTTCACGCCTTCCGTTAGTATGTACCTTGGAACTGCTACGATCCCAACGGCAAACATTGGTTCTACGAAAAGTTCCGGTGTGGATTTGAGCCTTGGTTATAATGACCGGCTTTCAAAAGATTTTTCTATAAATACTTCCCTCACATTTACTACATCAAAAAACCTGGTGACAGCTACAAATGATGATGGATCAGCGATCATAAATGGTGGTAGCTATTTTAATGGGCAGTCTCAGACAGTTACCCGTTTTCAGAAAGGATTTACGCCGGGATATTTTTATGGATTTAAAACGAATGGACTTTTCCAATCAGCGGATGATATGTCCAAAACACCAACTCAAACAGGTGCTCAGCCGGGAGATATCCGTTATGTGGATATGAATAATGATGGAAAAATCAACAATGATGATAAAACCAAAATAGGCGATCCGTTTCCCGATTTTACCATGGGATGGAATCTGAATCTTTCTTATCGCAGTATAGACTTAACGATATTTACCTACGCGTCTGTTGGAAATGATATTTACCGTGCTTTTGAAAGAAATGCAAATTACAGCAATAAATTTCAGAATGTTTTAGACAGATGGACAGGGCCGGGAACGACGAATAGTGCACAAAACCCAAGATATTCTTTTACAGATGCCAATAGCAATATCCGTGCGTCTGACAGGTATATTGAAGATGGCTCCTTTGTAAAGATTAAGAATGTTCAATTGGGGTATTCTCTGCCTGCTTCGGTATATAAAAATGTTTTCAAACAAATACAGGTTTACGCACAAATTAAGAACCTGTACACCTTTACTAATTATTCGGGTTATGACCCTGAAGTACCGGGTGGTATTATGGATACCGGTGTGGATAGAGGAAGTTATCCGCAGGCAAGAACATGGTCTTTTGGTATCAATTTAAAGTTTTAATCCCCCGAAAAAATCAATGATTATGCAACAATTCATTAAAATAACCAGCGCTTTTTTCTTTTTGACCGTTTTGTTTTCATGTAAGAAATGGGTAGACTATAACCCGCATGATGATTACAAGGTCACCGACCAGGATTATTTAAAATCCTCCGGTGATTATAATTCAATGGTCGTGAGTACGTATACTCCTATTCAATGGTTGAACCAAATGGTTCCTGTTGGTGATATAGCTTCTGACAACAGTGTAGCCGGTGGCGAAAATGCTTCGGATGTATTGACCTTACAGCAAATAGATGATTATACCTTAACGCCGAATAACGGTACTCTTGCGGAGTTGTGGAAATCTGCTTACGAAGGAATTAACCGGGCAAATTATCTGACACAATACAAGGATAAAAATCCTGCAGGTGAAGCGATCGTGTTTCCCGGAAAGGAAGCCTTGTATGGAGAAGTTTATTTTCTGAGAGGATTTTATTATTTTTCTTTGGTTAAAATGTTTGGGGATGTTCCGTTATTTGCCGACAAACGCCTTTCCATCACTGATTCCAGGTCGCTGAAAAGATCGCCTAAAGCCGATGTTTATAAGCAAATTGAAGCGGATCTCACAGCAGCAATCGCTGTTCTTCCTCCTACAGCTTCTCAACCAGGCCGGATTACAAAATATGCTGCTCAAGCACTTTTGGGAAAGGTTTATTTGTACCAAAATAAGTTCACCGAAGCTGCCGATATGCTTGAAAATGTTGTCAATGGGCCATTTAGTTTAGTCAGTAATTTTGGCTCAATCTTTCTTGTAACAGGTGAAAACGGACCGGAATCTGTTTTTGAAATTCAATATTCAAATCTATCTCCTTATTACAATTGGGGAGGTGCTACGCGTGGCCAGGGAAATTATGCCGTGCAGCAAAATGGTATCCGTGGCTTGAGTGGAAGCAGTCCGTATGCGCCGGGATGGAGTACCAATTTGCCATCGCAGGACCTGGCAAATGCCTACACAGCAGGAGATACCCGGAAAGATGTAACTGTTTTGGATATTGAAAAATACAAGACACAAAATCCGCAATTTAATATAACCTACCAGGTAGCACCCTATAAAAACACGGGACTTTATAACCAGAAATATTTACCAATAAAGGGACAAACGTCTGGTCAGTTGGAATTGAATTATCTGAATAATTATCGGACAATACGCTATGCCGGTGTGTTGTTAATGGCAGCGGAAGCCAATAACCGGAAAACGTCTCCGAATGATGGTAAGGCGCAGGATTATTTAAACCGGGTTAGAAGAAGGGCTTTTGGCGATGATAATCATAAAATTACCGTATCAGGAACTGCGCTAACCGAAGCGATCTGGGCGGAAAGAAGATTGGAACTCGCCATGGAAGGAGAGCGTTTCTTTGATTTGGTTCGCACAGGAAAAGCTGCAGCTGTGATCACGGGTTTTGTGGCTGGAAAAAATGAATTATTTCCAATACCACAGGAGGAAGTGGAGGTATCTGGTTTAACTCAAAACCCAAATTATTAAAACTCTTTTTTTAGGAAAATGAAAGGGACATAAGGAAAAATTGTCCCGGAATTTAATTATCAGGAAAAGGATTTTTTCAAAACAATCAGGAAAAATTAAAATAAAAAAACATCATGACACATCTTAAATATTGTACGTTATTTTTAAGTATTGTTTTGGTTGCTGCCGGATGCACAAAATTTGATAATGATGATATTTCATTTGTCAAAACAGCTGCTGCACCATCAGATATCACGACAGAACTGAAGGTTTCAACCGATAACCTTGGCATGGTAACAATTATACCAAACAGTGCCGGAGCCTCCTCCTATGATATTACTTTTGGGGATACCACTAAAGCTCCGCAAAAAGTAATGGCGGGAAAAAGTATTATGCATAAATACGCAGAAGGAAATTATAGCGTAAAAGTATTAGGAACGGGTCTTTCCGGTCTTACTACTGAAAATACATTTCCGCTGAAAGTCACATTCCGGGCACCGGAAGATATCGCGGTAAAAGCAGAAACAAATGCCCATGACGTAAAAGTTTCCGCCACGGCGAAATATGCGGTGGGTGGTTTCAAAGTTTATTTCGGTGATGTACCCGCTGAAACTCCAAAAATGATGGCAGCAGGTTCTTTTTTAACGCATACCTATGCAAATGCCGGAAGCTATGATATAAAGGTTGTTGCTTTGAGTGGTGGCGTAGCTACAGCGGAGAAAATTCAGAAAGTGATGATTTATGATGACTTGAAATTACCTATGACATTTGAAAATCCGAATGTGTTGTATAATTGGGGTGATTTTGGTGGCAGCGAAACGAAAGTTATTCCCAATCCATTTAAATCAGGCATCAATACCAGTGCTACTGTTACGCAGATTATTAAAAAGAAGGATCAAACCTGGGCAGGGAATTATATTATTTTGAGCGCTCCGATTGATTTTTCCCAGAATCAGGTTTTAAAAGTAAAAGTATATTCTCAGCGAATCGGCATGAGGGTGCAATTGCAACTGGAAAGAAATGGAGATAATAGTTTCCAGGACCATAAGGAAGTATTGACCACTAAAGCCAATCAATGGGAAGAGCTGACGTTTAATTTTACAGGCATTGATAATTCAAAACGCCTTCAAAATATCTTATTCTTCCTGGATAACGGTACGGTAGGAGATGGCACTGCCAACTATACATTATTGATCGATGATATCATGTTAACTAATTAATATTCTAAAGCAATTATTATGAATCAGTTTAAAATAATTTTTCCTTTACTGGCAATGATGCTCTTATCTTTTTTGGGTTGTAAAAAACAAGATAAAACTTTTGGTCCTTTAGATACACCCTCTAAACCTGTATTAGAAATTTCCCTTCTGGGCAAGGATAACACGCATCCGAATGGAGATGGATCCGGCAATATTATTCTGAAGGTTACTTCGGATAAAGCTATTAGTTATAAAGTGGACTTTGGCGATAGCAAACCTGTGAAAATAAATACCTCTAATGTATTTAATTATAATTACTCTTTACCTACCGGGAATAACGTATTGACCATAACTGTGTCTGCTCTTGGGAAGGGAGGAAGTATCAGTACAAATTCACAGCAAATAACCATATTCCGTGCGTTTGATCCGAAACCTGAATTGGTGAGCATGTTAACAGGTACAGGTACAAAAAAATGGCGGGTAGATAAGGATGATCCCGGGAATTTAGGCGTAGGACCTGCAGAGGCTATGACAGGGGAATGGTGGTCAGCCGCACCGAATGAAAAAGCAGGATTAGGTATTTATGATGACATTTATACCTTTACTCAATCAACGCTTACATTTACGCATACGACCAATAATGATCTTTTTGGTAAAAAGGAATATCTGAAAGATTTTGATCCATCTCTTACGGGTACGGGAGATTATACTTTGACAGGGCCCGCCGCTGCTTCTTATACAGAAGCGTTTGGGTATGATGGCGGCGCAGGTGGAGTAGAGTATATTACATTCGCAAATAAAGGGCACCTTGGAATGTACCTGGGTGTACATAAGTACCAGGTAATTTCGAGGACAAATACGAAAATGTATTTGAAATGTCTGCAGGATCCGGGCGCCTGGTTTGTGAAAATAGTTGCTGTTCCATAAAGCTAAATTGAATCATTCAATCTTATTTTAATATTCATCCCCGTTTAATTTTTTATATTGAGCATTTTAATGGCTGGTATCATTCTAAATTTTTTACGACTATGAAATTTCCCGCTTTATTATCCATTTTGCTTTTGTTTATTGGCTTGTATGCATTTTCTATGCCCCGGCATACCAGGCTGATTGGGTTTTCAAACTTTGGCGGGGATGAAGTATTTTTAAACTCCGTTAAAAAATATAATCTTTCGCCGGCACCAGGTGAAGGAAATAAGCTGTTTGTTTCCGGATTGGAAGAAATGGTTCCTGGTTTGTTGCCAATAAAACAAATGAATCTTACATCTGACGATATAAAGAACAACTCTTCTCCAAAGAATACATTTCTTACAAACCAGGTCGTTGCCCACCGGGGTGCCTGGAAAAATACCGGTGCTTCGGAAAATTCTGTCGCTTCACTAAAAGCTGCAATAGCATTAGGTTGCGCCGGATCGGAAACTGATCTGCATATGACCAATGATGGTAAATTGATCATTCACCATGACCCACATGTAGATGGAATCGATATTCAGAAAGTGGATTATGCAGATCTTCAGAATGTTAAGTTGTCTAATGGGGAGCGGCTTCCTTTACTGGAAGATT
>JBBSUB010000028.1:0-27504 GCA_038235345.1 Chitinophagales bacterium | reverse complement strand
TTCTGCCTTCACCGGTTTGAAGGTGCCTGCCCCTACATGTAGCGTAACAAAACCAGTTTGGTAATTTTTTGCTTTGAAGGATTCAAAAATTTCCGTTGTGAAATGCAAACCGGCTGTGGGAGCGGCTACTGATCCTTCATGCGCCGAATAAATGGTTTGATAGGTTTCTGCGTCACTCTCTTCTGCTTTTCTTTTTATATAGGGTGGGAGTGGGGTATTCCCTGCCTTATCTATGATCTCTGCAAAAGAAATATCTCCCGGATCCCAGCTAAATTCTACCACATAAGCATCGGGTAATTTTTCAACCAGTTCTGCTTTTAAAGTGACATTTTGATCATGGAGCAAAAAGGATTTTTCCAGAAATTTGTCCTTCCATTTTCCAGCTCCACCAATCATACATTTCCATCGAACAGATTTCTTTTGCTGCAAAATGATCGCATAATCATTAATGGCTTCATGTGGCTCCAGGCAAAATACTTCTATAATAGCACCGGTTATTTTTTGAAAGAAAATCCGTGCCTTAATTACCTTCGTGTCATTAAAAACAAGGAAGGATTTTGTTGGTAAGTGCTCTGCTATATGTTGATAAATATCTTCTGAAATAGTTCCTCCTTCATAGATCAATAATTTGGATTGACTCCTGTTTGCAAGTGGATAAACGGCAATCTTTTCTTCCGGCAGATCGTAGTTGAAATCGTTGATCGATAAGTTTTTTGGGTGCATGATGCAAAGGTGGGGGAAAAGAAAATAAAAATATCTCAAACTTTTAATTGATCACAGCCGTTGAGTCTGTATGGACATAGAGACTATTACGGATACATAATCGGTATAAAATCGTTGATGGATAAATGTTTAGGGTGCATGCGTAAGTAGTTATGTGGTAATCTTTCAGCTTGTTTTGATATATTGCACACTTTCAGGGCTTCATTTTCATAAGGTCTCTTTCTAAAAAAATGCAATGAAAAGACTATGCATCCTTCTTATTTTTGCCGGACTGTCGTCTTGTGCAACGCTGACCAATTCACGGATTACGGCAGCAAGAATTATTATTAGCCATCCTGCAACGCTTGTCATCAATGGCGACACTCTGGATCATCAATTAGAAAAAAGAAAAATATTTTTGGAAAGGGATTCCGTAGCAACGGAAATTACAGCTTTCAACGATTCATTATTGAAAACCATCCAACTTCTTCCAGTTAATTCGTTTAGTTATCTGATGAACGCATATCCGGGGTTTTGGCCGGGTTTTTGGATTGACAGACATTCGAAAAAAAGGTATGGATACCCACAAACAGTATATATCAATCTAAGAGACACTACTCAAAACTATCTTCGTTATATGCCACTGGATGAACAGTACCTTCATTATAAAAACATATTGAAAATAGCACCACTGAAATTTTTGGGGCTGGTTAATCCATCGGTAGCATTGAGTTACGAAAGACGAACTGGTAATGCATTTTCCACTCAATTAACTGTGGCGGCATTATTGTCTGATTGGCAGTTGAAATTGGCTGGTCAATTCAGTACTGAAACAAGGGGTGGGAGAGTTGCCATCGAGGAAAAATGGTATTATAAACAATCGGCATTAAGTAATCAGTATGTCGGGCTTGAACTCGAATATCTGAAGAAACGGAACCGGCAGCTCATGACTTTTTATCCTGAAAACTCAGATCCGTACGATTACCAGTTTCATTATCCAGATACCATCGGAATTGAAAGAAGAAACATCTCTCTGAACATAAAATATGGCTATCAAAAAATAATCAAGAGGTTTGTTATGGATTTTTACTTTGGAGCCGGTATTCGTTATCGCAATGTGTGGCATACCGACCGGCAACACCCGGACGATATGATGACCACTCCTCGCCATCCGAATGTTCATCATATACGAAGCCAACCGGGGGAGTACTTTACCTTCTGCATGCCTTTGAACCTGAGTATAGGATGGTTATTCTGAGATTTAGGCAATATTATAAATAGAGAGTTCTCACGCCACATCCCCTTAGAGAGAAGAGCTCCCAACCTAATCGTCAATAGTCAATCGTAAATTTCAAATCTCAAATTGTAAATCCCAATTGTGGCTTCAAATAAAAGATCCATCCAAAGCCTATTGCCTTCTATATGGTTAATCATTTAATCTGAAATCAATATCCGTACGTTGATGAAGAACCCTGATAATTTCCAATTCATTATTAAGAGCACTTATTTGAAAAAAAATAAAATGAGATTTAACCTTTGAACGAAAATAACTCTCTCTGATGTGACCGTAGTTTTTTCCTGACTTGGGATTATCGCCAGGTATTCAATTTCTTCTATTATCTGGTTAATGTAACTGTCTGCTTGTTCGATGGGACCAATTTTCAAAAGTATATAGCCATATATTACCAAATCAATGATGGCTTCTTTACTTATTTTATATGGTATCAATTAGCAGTGTGTTTTTCATGGAGATTACTTAGAAAAGTATCTCTCCGGAAGTTTTTTTCAAAACCGGATTTTTCACCTTTTTCCAATTCAGTGATCAGCTCTGCCTTTTTTCTTTCTTCATATTCAAACATTCGTAATGCCGCTCTCACAACTTCCCCGGGAGAAGAAAATTTACCGGTTTTAATTTGTTTATTTATGAAGTTGTCGAAATAGTCACCTAATAATATGAATGTATTCTTAGCCATTACACAAATATATTTGTTAAATATATCAATTGTTACTATTCGGCTGAAACGAAAAGCTAGATGCTATTTTCGAAAGGAAATTCGTGCCTTGATGACTTTCGTATCATTAAAAACAAGGAAGGATTTTTTTGGTAAATGATGGGCTATATTCTGATAAATATCTTCTGTAATAATTCCATCTTCATAGATCAATAATTTGGATTGGCTTCTGTTTTCAAGTGGGTACACGGCAATCTTTTCTTCAGGTAAATCGTAGTTGAAATCGTTGATCGATAAATGTTTCGGGTGCATGCTGCAAAGGTGGGAAAATAATTGTTGTAACAGTAATGGTTTTTGATGTTGTTTGTCGTTTTTTTATATAAAAAATACTTTAATAGAAAACACGCATTATCTACCTTTGGATAGTACTATATTAAAATGACTATTATGCAAAGTCTTCGTTTCCCCTTTTACATCAAATTAGCCTGTTCACTCATTATACTTATTGGGTTAGGTTTCCTGGTCATTATCGGAAAAAATGTTTTATTGCCCTTGTTGTTCTCTTTTCTTTTTGCCATACTCCTTTTAAAACCCGCTAACTTTCTTGAAAACAAATGGCATTTTTCCAGGGCAATTGCTGCTGCGGTTGCAGTGCTTCTATTTATTTGTGCCTGTGCTGCTGTCGTCTATCTGTTAGGTTCTCAAATATCTGACCTAAGCCAGGAATGGCCTGCCTTAAAAAGTCAATTGACTGATCTGTTTCACAATCTTCAAATCTGGCTTCAAAATGCTTTTAGAATTAAAATGGCTACACAGGCTGAATATATTGATACGACCACGCAAAAGGTTTTGGAATCCGGTGGGACTTTAATTGAAAGAACTGTGCTTTCTATTTCTTCTATAGCTTTGCTATTGGTTTTCATTTTGATCTACACTTTTTTTATACTTCTTTATCGCCGCCATCTAATGCGCTTTGTCGTGGCAGCGTTTACAGAAAAATATATTTCCATCATTTATGACATTGCGGAACAAGTAAAATATATTATACGGAAATACATTACCGGATTGTTCTTTCAAATGGCGATTGTTGTCGTGCTTGCAGGTTTGGTTTTCTGGTTGTTAGGCATAAAATATGTCCTTCTTCTGGCACTTTTGGTCGGGGTATTGAATTTGATTCCTTATGTGGGAATATTTACGGCGCTTTTTTTTAGTGTGCTGATCACCTTCGCTACTTCGGACGGGGCTCATGCGATTTACGTCGGAATTACCATAATCCTTATTCACTTGATTGACAGTAACTTCCTGATGCCGAAAATTGTTGGTTCCCAAGTTAAAATAAATCCACTCATCGTTATTTTAGGGGTAGTGGTCGGTGAAATGGTGTGGGGAATTCCCGGTATGTTTTTGTCAGTTCCTTATATTGCTATCGGGAAAGTTGTTTTTGACCGTGTTGAGTCTCTAAATGCCTGGGGTATTTTATTGGGAGATGAAGAACATGATACAGTGAGAGAGAAATCCTTTTTAAATCGGATGGAGAAAGTGGAAAAGAAACAAGATGAATGATAGAAAATTTTTTGATAAAATAATAGATGGAAAGCTAAAGTTTTAAAATAAAAAGTAAAAAAAATCCCCACATTTTTATAAATGCAGGGATGTTTTTTTATTCGAAACGTGTATCCTAAATCCTGTTATTTTTAATTTCCTCCACCACATCCGGGTCCAAAAGAGTGGAAATATCACCCAGATTATCTAATTCACCTTCAGCAATTTTCCGAAGAATGCGGCGCATGATTTTACCACTCCTGGTCTTGGGCAATCCCTTCACAAACTGAATTTTATCCGGTTTGGAAAAAGAGCCGATCTCTTTCGTCACAGAGGCATTGATCACTTTTTTGGCTTCTTCCTCACTCATAGAGTTGGTGTCTAAGATTACATAAGCATAGAGTGCTTGTCCCTTTACATCATGCGGATAACCAACTACAGCACTTTCGATCACACTATCTTCTATATTGATGGCGCTTTCCACTTCCGCTGTACCAATCCGGTGTCCGCTTACATTGATCACGTCATCCACACGGCCGGTGATACGGTAAAATCCATTTTCATCGCGCAGACATCCATCTCCGGAAAAATATAATCCCGGATAGGTTGCAAAATAATTGATACGGCAACGTTCATGGTCCTTGTAGGTTGTACGTAAAATGGACGGCCAGGGAAATTTAAAGCATAAATTCCCGGATACATTATTTCCCTCTAAAACATTTCCTTTTTCGTCTACCAGTACAGGCTGTATGCCTGGTAAAGGAAGTGTTGCAAAACAAGGTTTTTCTGGTGTTACTCCTGCCAGGTTGGAGATCAGTATTCCGGCAGTTTCCGTTTGCCACCAGGTATCCACGATCGGGCATTTTCCTTTGCCGATATGTTCATTGTACCAGTTCCAGGCTTCTAAATTGATTGGTTCGCCTACTGAACCTAAAACTTTTAAGGAACTCAAATCCTTTCCCTCTATAGGTTCTGTGCCATGTGCCATCAAACTGCGGATAGCCGTAGGTGCAGTGTAGAGGATATTTACTTTATGTTTTTCTACGATTTCCCAATACCTGCCGGCATCCGGATAAGTAGGTGTGCCTTCAAACATCAGATAGGTAGCTCCTGCGCAAAGAGGCCCATAAACAATATAACTATGACCAGTGATCCAGCCGATATCTGCTGTACAGAAAAAGACATCGCCGGGTTTGTATTGAAACGTATTGACAAATGAATAAGTTGTATAAACCATAAAACCACCAATGGTATGTACCACTCCTTTTGGTTTGCCGGTAGAGCCGGAAGTGTATAATATGAACAACATATCTTCCGAATCCATTTCTTCCGGAGTGTCGGTCAACCTTCCTTGATCTCTTACTCTTTTTACCTCATCTTTCCACCACAAATCCCTGCCTTCTTTCATTGTTACCTCCTCACCGGTGCGGTTCAAAACGATCACTTTTTTGATTGCTTCATTGCCATCAATGGCTTCATCCATGATATCTTTAAGATGGATGGTTTTATTATTTCTGTAAGACCCATCGGCTGTAATCACAAAAGTACATTCCGCGTCTGCAATACGGTCGTGGATACTTTTAGCAGAGAAACCTCCAAACACTACATTGTGCACGGCTCCTATACGGGCACATGCCAGCAGGGCTACGGCCAATTCCGGTACCATGGGCATATATACACATACACGATCACCTTTTTTTACCCCATTATCCCGAAGTACATTTGCAAACACGATCACTCTTTCCAGTAATTCTTTATAAGTGATTATTCTTGAACCTTCAGATGGATCATTCGGCTCCCAGATAAAAGCGGGGACATCCGGTTGGATTTTTGCCCACCTGTCCAGTGCATTTTCGGTGATATTTAATTTGCCTCCCAGGAACCACTTGATAGAAGGTTCTTCAAAATTCCATTCCAGAACTTTATCCCATTTCTTCTTCCATTCAAAATTTTCCGCTACGCCTGCCCAGAACTCTTCCGGTTGTTCCACACTTTTTTTATATTCTTCTTTATATTGGTCGTAGGAAGTGATTTGATATGGATAAGACATATTTTTTTATTTTTTGGGTTTGAAAAAAGGGTTTTACTCTTTGTGAGGATTCACAAAAAAAGTTACAGTTGACAAATTACGGATTAGTAGGAGCTTTGGCAAATAAAAAGTTGGGAGCTGCGGAGCTATGAGCAATTAGCTTTGAGCAAAGTGCAAAGAGCAAAAAGCTTTTAGGCCTCATCCCCAACCCCTTCTCCAGCGGGAGAAGGGGCTTTAGTTCTAAATGTCCGGAACTTCTTCTTATTTTCAAAAGGTAAAGCTGTGAGATAAAAATGGCCTCACGTCCGTACAAAGCTCATGGTGTCAAAGCTCACGGCTCGCAGCTCAAAGCTCACTGCTTCACAATCGCCCTATAAATCGCATCCTGTATTTCTCCCCGGATATTCATACGGGATAGTTTTAAATTTTCGCCCCCATCCGGATTTACACGATTGCTCAAAAATACATACACAATCCCTGTTTTTGGATCGGCCCAGGTACAGGTTCCTGTATACCCTGTATGTCCGAAAGTAAGTGGTGATGCAAGTCTGGATGGATAAGGGTCTTTATCTTTTGTAGTTAGATTATCTTTTTGTGGTTTGTCAAATCCTAAACCACGACGGCTGATAGAAGAACTGTACGCGGTAAAAAGCTTCACCGTTTCAGGTTTTATGTATTGTACACCATGAAAACTTCCACCGTTCAATAACATCTGCATGATAGCCGCGATATCTTCTGCTGAACTAAAAAGGCCTGCATGACCGGCAATACCTCCAAACATGGCAGATCCCGGATCATGCACATCGCCCACAAGATGTTGATTTCTAAAATGTTTTTCCGTTTCTGTAGGAACAATTAAACTGCTATCAAATTTATCCAGCGGATGGAAACCGATGGAATGCATGCCCATTGGCTGGTAAAACGTTTTCGATACATATTGATCCAGTGTCATTCCACTTATCTGTTCTACAATTTTTCCCAGGAATATAAAATCATTATCACTATAAATATATTTACCTGTTGGACCTAATTTGCTGGTGAGAATGCGTTTGTACATGGTGTCCATATAATCATTCCGCATGTACATATTTTTTGCAACCCTGATACGGAATTCATTACTTTTTTCTGTGTGGAAAATGGAAGGTATCGGGTTTCCTAAGGTATCCAGTGTTTCTTTAAAAAAGGGAATGTATGAAACAAGTCCTGCCTGATGTAATAAGATGTTTTCAATCGTAAGATTCTTTTTATCACTTTTTCTTACCCAGGGAAGATATGTTCCAAGGGTTCCATTCAATTTCACTTTTCCTTCATCAACCAATTTCATGATGGAAATGGTGGTTGCACAAATCTTGGTTACTGAAGCCATATCAAAAATGGAATTCGTCATGATAGGGTCGAAACTTCCATAATTATAGGTGCCGAATGCTTTTTGGTAGAAAATTTTACCATCCCTGGCTGCCAAAACTACGGCACCCGGAAATGCTCCTGCTTTAATTCCGGCCTCGGTAATAGAATCAATTGCTTGTAATTTCGCTGCATTTACGCCTACATTCTCCGGACTTGTTTCGGGAAGAAGTGGTGCGTGAACAATCCCACTTCCATAATGATATTTATCACATACTGTAACAGGTAAAGTGCCGTAGGCTGAAATTTTTCCCAAAAGTAAATCTGCTGCTGCTTTGTGTGTGGTAGAATCATCCTCATAACAAGCAATTAAATTAGGCGCATCGCAGAAATTCTTTATAGCATAAGGATTTCCGAAATCAAAAATGATCGTCTTATTATTCTCCTGGATTTTTTTAATGAGGTCTAGCGAATAAGGACTGATGCCAAATTGATTCGCGGGATAGCGATTATAATTATGTACCCCGATCACTACAGATTTATACCTGTTTTTGATTAATTCCACAGTTGATAAAATACGTGCTGCATCTTCCTGGTAGTCGAAGTAAAATGCATCGGCATCATAATCTTCTTTCATTCTTCTTGCAAAAACATTTTCTTCACTGATGCCGATTCCAACATATACGACCTCTTTTTCCTGGCTATTTGTTTTCAAAGGGAAAAACTGCTTATCATGGTTGTTTAATACAGTTAAACTATTTTCAGCAATGCGTTTATTCATTTGCAGGATACCGGCATTTAAATCCGCAGTAAGATTATTTGTTTCAATTGGTTTTACATCTGCTATACCATATTTGTACTTATTTAGTAATACCTTTTTTGTTTTTACATAAATATCTTCCCAGGTGATTTTGCCATTTTCTATAGCTTCTCTTATTTTAGCAATCACTTCCGGCACATCTTCCGGCAGGCAAAGCATATCATTTCCTGCAATGATAGATTCAGCCGCTATTTCCCCGCCGGGGAAAAACTTTGCAACGCCTTTCATATTTAAAGCATCTGTGAACGTAAGTCCGTCGTAACCCAATTTGTCCCGCAACAATCCTGTTACATTATTCCTCGAAATGGAGGTTGCCCTATTTGGTCTGTTGTCAATGGCAGGTATGTACAGGTGCGCAATCATGATGCTGCCCACACCGGCTTCGATCATTTTTTTGAAAGGATATAATTCCAGTGAATCCAGTTCTTCCAGGGATTTGTTGATCACCGGAAGATCTAAATGTGAATCAACGGAAACATCGCCATGTCCGGGGAAATGCTTCGCACAAGCCATCACGCCTACATCCTGCATACCCTTCATGTAGGCTACTCCAAAACGCGCTACTTTATATTTATCTTCTCCGAAAGAACGGTCGTTTATCACCGGGTTATTGGGGTTGTTATTAATATCCACTACAGGCGCATAATTAACATGTATGCCTATCCGCTTGCATTGTTCACCTACTAATTTACCATACTCATAAATAAGAGATTCTTTTTGAACGGCACCCATCATCATTTGATGTTTGAGGGCTATTACACTATCGAAACGCATACCTAATCCCCATTCCCCGTCTACACAAACCATCAGCGGCGTTTTCGCCATAGCCTGGTATTTATTAATAAAATTTGCCTGTTTTACAGGTGTGCCCTGGAATAGTACAATACCACCGATGTTGTATTTCCGAATCATTTCTGTAATAAGTGAATCATAATATACCGGGCCGTTTTTGGTAAAACTGCTCTGACGTAAAACCATTAATTGAGCGATGCGTTGGTCATCGTTCAGGGAATTAAAAACACTGTCTGCCCACTTTGAGGCAGCAGGAGAGAAGGTGGTTTGGGAAAATGAGTGCATAGAAAAAATCAGGAGCAGAAGCCCGAAAAAGAATTGTTTCATTAGATTTTATTAGTTGAAAGAAGGTCACAAGTTAAACAAAAATGTTTTTTAAAAAGGACCGTTCACTTAATTTTAAATACAAACATTTTTCTATGAAAAAAAAGGAAGGTTATTTTATAAAGTGACCATAAATAAATCTATGAATGAATGATTAATCCAGGTAATGCGGGGAAAGGATAAGGCGGATTATTCAGGTGTTTTTTTCATATTTCAGAGAGGAATACTTATAATGGTCGTACAACCTTTTTCGGGTTCACTTTCTATCTCTATTTCACCATTAAAAGAATCTACCCGGTTGGTAATATTTGAAAGACCGATCCCTTCTCTTCTATCATTCGATAAAAATCCTTTTCCATTATCTTCAACCTTAAGGAAAATAAACTTCTCAGAGTTTTTTATACTCACTTTAGCTTCTGTGCAGTTTGAATGTTTAATGATATTATTGATTAATTCCTGGAGAATTCTGTAGATGTTTATTCTTTGATCTCCGGGGATATTATCCAGGGTAACCTCATAGGATAGGGAAGCTTTTATTTCCGTGGTTTGTTGAAGGTTTTCCAACAGGGATTTTACCAGGTTTTCCAGGTCCACATCTTTTAAAGGCGATACATGTTTTGCTGTAAGGATACGTATTTCATTAATCGCATTATCTACCAATTCCATTGGATATTGAATAGCCTCTTTAACTTTTTCATTTTGTTTCCCAGCTATGCTTAAATACAATCTTGCACCTGCCAAAAGCTGGTTAACATTATCGTGTAATTCTGCTCCAATATGATTTCGTTGAGTTTCTTGTGTTTTAATGATCGCCCTTGCGATCTTTTTTTGGTGCTGTACTTTCTGAAGAAGTATGGCTTCCTCCATTTCGTGCATTGCTTTTGCTGCCTTTAGTTTCTCAGTCATATCCAGACCCACTCCAATCAGGCATTTTTCACCATTTTTAATAGTAACTCTCCCGTTTAAATAAAAAGGAATTTTTTGTTTGTTCTTTGTAAGAATATTTGTTTCTATTTCTGATTCTCCTTTTTCAAAAACCTCTTTTATCTTTTCCCTGAGAGGCTCTTTTTCATCTTCAGGAAAAAGATTAATGGCAGCGGTGGATTTTAGTTCCCTGCTATTATAACCTGAAATTTTTTCAAAATTTTTATTCCATCTAAGAAATTCTCCTTCCCGGCTAATTAAATAAAATATACCCGGAAGACTATTAATGATCGAATCAGATAATTCTTTTTCAGCCTTAATAGCAACTTCTGCTTTCTTCAATCCGGTAATATTCGTCATGCTTCCTAACATGCGTATCGCAGAACCATCCTGGTCGTAAATAATGTGCGTGCGGTCATAAACTGTAATCCATCCATTGTTTTCTGTCATGAAAAGATATTCATCTGTCCAGGTCGTTTTTTTATCCTGAATGGCTTTTTGAAAGCCCATACGAACACTTTCCCTTTCAACTGGACTTATCCTGTTTTCCCATGCTCCGGAGTCCGGCACCGGATCAGACTTGGAAAGTCCATACATGTTTTGGTGAATTTCATTTGCCCACCGCTTTTGAGTTTCTGTTTCTACTTCCCACAATGCTTCCTTGGTAGCCGTACCGATTAACTCAAAACGAAGGTTCGTTTTACTCAATTCCTTTTGGGCATTTTTGAATTCAGTAACATTTCTTCCAAATGAAGCAAAATGTTTTTTGCCATCAATGACCAACTGAAGGAGAGTCAGTTCAATATCTAATATTTCCCCGTTTTTTCTTCTATTTTTTGTGTCAATAAAAGGAACACCTGATTTCAGTGCATTTTCAATTTTTTGTTGAATGACTTCCAGGGAGGTTTCCGTATCGAAATCCCGGACATTCATTTGAAGGATTTCCTCTTTTGTATAGCCAAGTGTCTCACATAAAGAAGGATTTACATCCAATACGTTAAATTTTTCATCTGTCAGGAGAAACATATCCCGCAAAGTTTCGATGATTAAGGCATTTCTTTTGACTAGTTTCAATGCATCTTCTTCTCTTTTCTTGAAAGAAGAAATATTTTTAAAATAGATAACCAAACCTTCCGGATTTGGGTAAATCTTAAATTCTGTCCAGGCATCAAAATTGGGATAATATTGCTCGATAAAACAATATGATTGATCTTCCAATGCTTTTTTACAGGAAATTTCCAGAGAAGATCCGGATAGATAAGAATGCATTTCAAATATGTTGTTGCCTAATAATTGATCCTCGGTAAAGGAAATAAGTTCTTCTGCGGCTTTATTGACATAAATATAACAGAATTGACTATTCAATACGATTATAGGCTCGGAAATGCTGTTAACAATGAGTCTGTTTATATTCCTTGAAGTGAGGACATCTTTTTCAAGTAACGGGTTTTCTTCCATGAATTCTAACCTGCTGGATAGGGTTTTGGTTTATTATAAAAAAATACACTAACGCAAATTATAACTAATAAATTATTAATCCTGCAAAAATGATAAGAAGTAAATCATTTTTTTTTGGTGAATTAATATTTGCTGCTTTACTTTGCTGCTCAAATGAAACAATTCACAAGCATACATCATCATTCCATCTTACTTCCGAGTAGGCATTGATTCGTATGTGTAGAACTCATATTTTTCAAAAAAGGCTTACCGGAGGGTGAGCCTTTTTTACTTTAAAGATGTTAATAAAATTAGTATATGATCAGAATAGCAATTCAAAAATCAGGCAGGCTGCACGATGATTCCATTAAATTATTAAAGGAATGCGGCATAGAATTGAACAATGGAACAAAGCAATTAAAGGCAACAGCTTTTAATTTTCCGATGGAAGCATATTTTTTCCGGGACGATGATATTGCTCAATACGTTGCCGATGGCGTGGCGGATATTGGCATTTTAGGCGAAAATATTGTTCACGAAGTGGAAGAGGATGTAGATATCATTTATAAACTTGGCTTTGGAAGTTGCCGCCTGAGCATTGCTATGCCCAAGGCGTTTAATTACCAATCCGTGCAGGATCTGGATGGCCTTAAAATTGCAACGACCTATCCAAATTTATTAAAGAAGTTCCTGGCAAAAAATAATGTAAAAGTGGATATTCATACGATTAGCGGCTCCGTAGAAATAGCGCCTGGTATTGGTTTAGCAGATGCCGTGTGTGACCTTGTCAGCAGTGGGAATACGCTTTTTACAAATGGTTTGAAGGAAGTGGAAGTGATATTGAAGTCAGAAGCCGTAATGGTGGCTAATAAAAATTTGGATGCGGAAAAAACCGCCATTCTGAATAATTTATTACTCAGGGTAAATGCGGTAAAAACGGCCAAGAATAATAAATATATTATGATGAACGCGCCGAATCATCAGTTGGAAAATATCTGTAGAGTTTTGCCGGGAATGAAAAGCCCGACAATCGTACCGCTGGCAGAAAGTGGCTGGAGCAGCGTGCAGAGTGTTGTAAAAGAGAATGAATTTTGGGCAGTTATTGAAAAATTGAAATCCCTCGAAGCTGAAGGCATATTAGTGGTGCCAATTGAAAAAATGATCCTGTAAAAACAAATCAATGAGTGAAA
Organism: Chitinophagales bacterium; assembly: GCA_038235345.1. GTDB lineage: Bacteria > Bacteroidota > Bacteroidia > Chitinophagales > Chitinophagaceae > Ginsengibacter. The sequence goes on along the minus strand of JBBSUB010000028.1, from coordinate 14,448 downwards.
TAATTATAAATCCTGTGCGGGAATGTTGGGCGGATCTGATTCAGCGTCCTCACATAGATTCCAAAGACCTGGAGAGTGTTGTGTCAGATATTATTCACACAACCCGAAAAAATGGCGATGAAGCCGTAAAGGATTATTCACAACAGTTTCATGGGTTTGCACCTGAAAATATGTGGGTAACGCCAGCCGAAATTTCGGAAGCAGGGAATCAAATAGATTCTACCTTAAAAGAAGCGATTTTACTTGCCAAAGACAATATTGAGAAATTTCATCAGAAGCAAATAGAACCCGGAAACAGAATTGAAACCTCTGAAGGAGTCATCTGCTGGCGCAAAGGCGTACCGATAGATAAAGTAGGTTTATACATTCCCGGTGGAAGCGCACCCTTATTTTCAACTTTATTAATGCTGGCTATACCTGCAAAAATTGCCGGATGCAAAAATATAACGGTGACGACACCGGCAAATAAATCCGGGAATGTAGATGCGGCGGTTTTATTTGTTGCGGGAATACTTGGGATCACAAAGATTTACAAAGGTGGAGGAGCACAAGCAATTGCTGCCCTGGCATACGGTACACAAACTCTTGAAAAAGTGGATAAAATCTTTGGGCCGGGAAATCAATATGTTACTTGTGCTAAGAAACTGGTCAGCATAGATGGTGTCGCCATTGATATGCTCGCCGGTCCAAGTGAATTGGCGGTATATGCCGATGATTCTTGTGTGCCGGAATTTGTAGCGGCAGATCTTTTAAGCCAGGCGGAGCATGGAGCAGACAGCCAGGTGGTATTGGTAGCAACATCGTCAAAGATTATTGAAGAGGTAAATGTAGAAATAACGATTCAAACGCGCTCACTGCCAAGAAAAGAGATCATTGAAAAAAGTTTAATGAATAAACGTTTCCTCGTTCTGGAAAATAGAGAGGAAGCATTTGATTTCCTGAATGCCTACGCTCCTGAGCATTTAATTATCGCTTCTGAAAAGGCAGAGATACTCTCAAAACTGGTTCGGAATGCGGGAAGTGTTTTCCTGGGAAATTATTCTCCGGAAAGTGCCGGCGATTATGCCTCTGGAACGAATCACTCCCTTCCAACAAATGGAACATCAAAGACTGTAAGTGGCGTATCTGTGGATAGTTTTGTTAAAAAGATTACGTTTCAAAAATTAAGTAAAATAGGAATCAAAAACATCGGCCCTTCTATAGAATCCATGGCGAAAGCTGAAGGATTGCAAGCACACAAAAACGCGGTAAGTATCCGTTTAAAAAGTATCAAAAAATGAAGGAATTCAATATAGAAAAATTAGTCAGAAAGAATATCCTGTCAATGAAACCCTATTCCTCTGCACGCAATGAATTTAAGGGTGAAGCGTCTGTGTTTTTAGACGCAAATGAGAATAGCTATGGCTCACCTTTGCCGGATAATTTTAACCGGTATCCGGATCCCTTGCAATGGGCATTAAAGTCGGAACTGGCTAAAATAAAGGGCGTTCCTGCGGAAAATATTTTTATAGGAAACGGCAGCGATGAAGTGATCGATCTTGCTTTCAGGATATTTTGTAACCCTGGAAAAGATAATGTGATTATTTGTCCGCCTACTTACGGTATGTATGAAGTCTGTGCGAATATTAATGATGTGCTGGTAAAGAAGATCCCGCTTAAGCAGGATTTTCAATTAGATGTGGAGGCCGTTGAAAATGCAATCGACGAAAATACCAAACTCATATTCATTTGTTCACCGAACAATCCGACCGGAAATAATATGAAGATGATGGACATAAAATTCATCCTCAATACATTTGACGGATTGGTAATCGTGGACGAAGCGTATATTAATTTTTCCAGGCAAAAGACATTTATTTCTGAACTGACAGGATACTCAAATTTATTGGTGATTCAAACTCTTTCCAAAGCCTGGGGCCTGGCGGCTCTGCGTATTGGACTTGGATTTGCTTCCTTGAATATTATTGAATTGTTCAACAAAGTGAAACCTCCTTATAACATTAATGAAGCCTCTCAATTACTTTCCCTTGATGCGTTGGAAGGACATATGCAGGTGAATAAATGGATCCGGGATACGGTGGATGAAAGAGCAAAACTGAGCCAGGAGCTGACTTCCTTTCCATTTGTAGAAAAAGTGTTTGAGAGTGATGCTAATTTTTTACTGATAAGAGTAAAAGACGCAGATGGATTGTACAACTATTTATCTGAAAATAAAATCGTTGTCAGGAACCGAAGCAAAGAGCTTTTATGTGAAAATTGCCTGCGCATTACGGTAGGTACACCGGATGAAAATAAATTATTAATTGAAACACTAAATCAGTTTAAAAGATGAAGAAGAAAGTGCTCTTTATTGATAGGGATGGAACATTGATCACCGATCCGCCGCCTACTTTCCAGGTAGACTGTTTTCCAAAACTGGAATTCTATCCGCATGTTTTTGAGTACCTCACCAAAATTGCCAAAGAACTGGATTTTGAGCTGGTGCTTATCACCAACCAGGATGGATTGGGCACAGATGCTTTTCCGGAAGAAACCTTCTGGCCGACGCAGGATTTTATTATGAGGAGTTTGGAAAATGAAAGTATCGTTTTTTCGGATGTTCTCATCGATCGTACCTTTCCGCATGAAAATAAACCAACACGTAAGCCGGGTGTGGCATTGCTCACAAAATATGTCGGTAATGAAGAGTATGATCTTGCAAACTCTTTTGTAATTGGTGACCGGATGACGGATGTTTTATTGGCAAAAAATCTTGGCTGCAAGGCTCTCTATCTGAATAATAATGAAACGCTTGGCGCGAGTGAAGTAGAAGAGTCAACTGAGGAAATAAAAAAGTTTGTCGGACTTGAAACAACTGAATGGAAAGAGATTTATGAATTTTTAAAACTTCCTTCCAGGAAAATTATTCATGAAAGGAATACGAATGAAACAAAAATATCTGTTGAAATAAACCTGGATGGAAAAGGAAAAGCTGAGATTGATACGGGCATTTCTTTTTTTGATCACATGCTTGACCAGATAGCCCGACACGGAAACATGGATTTGAAAATTACCTGCAAAGGGGATTTACATATAGATGAACATCATACGATTGAAGATACAGGAATCGCCCTGGGAGAAGCCATAGCAAAAGCTTTAGGAAATAAAAGAGGTATTGAACGTTATGGTTTTTTATTGCCGATGGATGATTGCCTGGCGCAGGTTGCCATTGATTTTGGCGGCCGTTCCTGGCTGGTTTGGGACGCGTCTTTTAAACGGGAAAAAGTAGGGGAGATGCCGACTGAGATGTTCGCTCATTTCTTCAAATCCTTTAGTGACGCGGCAAAAGCAAATCTGAATATTAAAGCCGAAGGAGACAACGAACATCATAAAATTGAATCCATTTTTAAAGCCTTTGCAAAATCAATCAAAATGGCGGTGAAAAGAGATATTAACAATAATGAATTACCCTCCACAAAAGGAATCCTCTAAATGAACGTTGTCATCATAAAATACAATGCCGGAAATGTACAGAGTGTTCAATTTGCCTTACAACGATTAGGCATTAACGCAATTGTTACAGACGATCATGCGGAAATCATGGCGGCAGATAAAGTGATTTTTCCCGGTGTTGGCAATGCTTATTCAGCCATGGAAAGCTTGAAGGAAAAACAATTGGATCAATTAATTCCGAAACTAACTCAACCTGTTTTGGGTATTTGTGTCGGCATGCAATTATTATGCAACCGTTCGGAAGAAAATGATACAACAGGTCTGGGAATTATCAATCTGGATGTGAAGAAATTTGTAAGTGATCAAACCGAATTTAAAATTCCGCAGGTCGGCTGGAATACGATTGAGCATTTTTCTTCCCCGTTATTTCAGGGAATTAAAGAGGGTTCATTTGTATATTATGTGCACAGCTACTACGTGGAATCCGGTAAGGAAACCATTGCGACAACCAATTATATCATTCCTTATAGTGCAGCCATACAAAAGGATAATTTTTATGGCGTGCAATTTCATGCTGAAAAATCAGCAGATATAGGGGAATTGATTTTAGATAACTTTTTAAAAATGAATACATGCAAATAATTCCGGCGATGGATATCATTTCGGGGAAATGTGTACGACTTTCCAAAGGTGATTTTTCAAGAAAAAAAATTTATAGCGAAAACCCGGTTGATATAGCAAAGTCTTTTGAAGATGCGGGCTTGACAAGACTGCACATGGTGGATCTGGATGGAGCAAAAGCAGGTAAAATGGCTAATTTAAATGTGTTGGAAGCCGTAGCAAAGAGCACAGATTTGATCATTGATTTTGGTGGCGGTATTAAAACTCTCATGGATACAAAAAGTGTTTTTAATGCCGGGGCGGATATTATCACCGTTGGCAGTGTGGCCGTAAAAAATCCTTCCCTCATAAAAGAAATGATTCTTGAATTTGGTGCTGAAAAGTTATTGGTGGGGGCCGATGTACTGAATGGAGAAATCAAGATCAGTGGCTGGTTGGAAGATAGCGGTGTGGATATATTTGTATTTCTTAAAAGGATGATGGACATCGGAATTAGAACAGTTTTTTGTACAGATATTTCTAAAGACGGAATGATGGAAGGCCCGTCGTTAATCTTATATAAAGAAATTATACGCCGTCTTCCGGGCCTGAATTTAATCGCAAGTGGAGGTGTTTCTACAAAAGAAGATTTGATCCTGCTCAGCGAGGCAGGCTGTGAAGGAGCAATTGTTGGAAAAGCCTTTTATGAGGGAGCTATTTCCCTCGAAGAACTTTCTATGCTTAACAAACAGATTAAAAATTAAAAATGCTTGCAAAAAGAATTATTGCCTGCCTGGATATAAAAGATGGCCGCACCGTAAAAGGAATTCAATTTGAGAATCTTAGGGATGCGGGTGATCCTGTGGAGTTGGCTGAATTTTATTCCCGGCAGGGTGTGGATGAATTGGTGTTTCTGGACATTACGGCTACGGTTGAAAAAAGAAAAACGATGGTTTCACTTGTACGTAAACTGGCAGCTCATCTCAATATTCCTTTTACAGTAGGTGGAGGCATTTCATCTGTTGAAAATATTTCAGAATTATTACAGAACGGAGCGGATAAGATTTCCATAAATACAGCGGCCTTTAATAACCCGGATTTGATCCGTGAAGCCGCTGAAGCTTTTGGTAGCCAATGCGTCGTATTGGCCATCGATACCAAAAAGGAGCAGGATGGCGAATGGTATGTGTATCTGAATGGTGGCCGGCTGAGAACGGAGGTGAAAGCGATCGATTGGGCAATCCGTGGTGTAGAAATGGGCGCGGGAGAAATCCTGCTTACTTCTATGAATAATGACGGCTCCGGAAATGGATTCGCCCTGGATGTTACAGATAAGTTGGCAAGCCGTTTACCTGTGCCGGTCATAGCATCCGGTGGTGCCGGTTCTATGGAACATTTTAAAGAGGTATTTGAAAAAACACAAGCCGGTGCAGCTTTGGCAGCAGGCGTTTTTCATTTTAAGGAAATTGCCATTCCTGATTTGAAATCCTATTTAAAAAACAATCATATTTTAGTTAGAAATTAAAAATAAATTATGCAAATAGCATTTACAAAATACGTGGATGGCCTGGTGCCGGTCATTGTTCAGGATGCCAAAACCAATATTGTTTTGATGTTGGGTTTTATGAATGAGGAAGCATTGGAACAAACAAAGAAAACTTCCCTGGTTACATTTTTCAGCCGGACTAAAAACAGGTTATGGGTAAAAGGTGAAACAAGTAAAAATTATTTACATGTAATAGATATTAAAACAGATTGTGATAATGATACGATTCTGATAAAGGCAAAGCCATCAGGGCCTGTTTGTCATACCGGTTCAGATACTTGTTTTAATGAAGTCAATGTATCCTCAGATTTTTTATCTCACCTGGAGGAAATTATTTCTGAAAGGAAGAATTCAAATTCTGGACAATCCTACACTTCCTCTTTATTTCAGAAAGGCATTAATAAAATAGCTCAAAAAGTAGGCGAAGAAGCTGTCGAACTGGTCATTGAAGCCAAAGATGATAATGACGATTTGTTTAAAAACGAAGCGGCAGATTTACTTTTTCATTATTTAATTCTGCTCCAGGCGAAGGGGTTTAGACTCGCCGATATTATCGAAGTATTAAAATCACGACATGCCGGATCGGCTGCGCAATAAAAAAATATTAATTTCGTTGCCATAGGGCAAACTTTTTTTTCATCCATTCAGGTCAATCAAATGAATCATTGGCGTTGTTTTTGATTAAATGGTCTATCCGCTAAACTGTGATTTAATTTATCTTTACCTTAATGGCCAGACTTTTTTATTTTTTTTGCTTTTTATTCTTTAGCCAGGGACTTCTGGCTCAGGCCCCCAATTTTACTGTATCCACTCCGGACAGTTTATTTTGTAATCCATCTAACGTAACTTTTACCTCTACTGTGGCGGGCACGCCCCAAGGTTATATTTGGTATTTCGGGAATGGAACGATTTCGAATAGTCAAAACCCAACTGTAACGTATGTGAACGCAGGGACATATAATGTGACACTATTAGTTATTTATAAACAAAATACGGAGCAGGTTTCAAAAACTGTTACGATAAATCCGGGCATCACTGCTACCCTGGGATTTGATCGGGATTATATTTGTACTGCCGGTGACATAAACTTTACTTCCTCTTCGTCCGCTACTACACCAAGATATGAATGGAATTTTGGTGACGGATCTGGTATTACAACTACAACAGGAAGTAATATTAGCCACCGTTTTACGCAGATGAAGACCTATGATGTTTCTCTTAAAGCCATTTCTGCAAATGGATGTACTACTACAAAAACCGCTTCCATAAGAATGGCACCGATAACAGCTTCTGGAACATTATCGGTTGATTCTGGTTGTATTCCGGCAGCGACCACTTTAATAGCTTATCCTCAAATACCCATTAATAGTACCGTGGCCAGTTATGAATGGGATTTTAATGATGGAAATCCAAAAGTAACGACAACTGGAGGATCAATAAATCATACATACACTAATATAGGAAGCTATCAACCAAACGTTAAAATAACAACCAATGAAGGATGTGAGGTTACTCTACCTTATAAAAATCTTGGTTTTGGAATTCCCCCGACTAATCATATCGCTTCTGCAGATAAAAGTATTGTTTGCGGTTCTGATTCAGCCCTCTTTTTTGCTAAAGCTACAAATGCGAACAACTATTTGTGGGATTTTGGTGATGGTATTACACAATTCGTAAAGGGGAACCAGGTAAAACATAAGTATACTTCTTTAGGTATAAAAACAGTTAGTGTAACACCTTCATTTAATAAATGCAACGGCACACCTATCACTTTTGATATAGAAATTGTAGGAGTTATTGCCAATTACAGGTTCGATAATACCTGCACTAAAAAGGAGACTTTCAACTTTACTAATTTAAGCCAGGGGAATCTTTCTTCAATCCTTTGGAATACAGGCGACGGAAGTGCGGAAGAAAAAACACGGGACATTATTCATACATTTCCTCAATCCGGTGCGTTTCCGACATTTCTTATTGTTAAAGATAGTATTACCGGTTGTGCAGATACTTCATATGCCTCCATTTTCACAGCCCAGGCAAAATTAATTAATCCCGATACTTCTATTTGCAGAAACTCTTCCAGCACGTTTAAAATTGAAAATAATTCTGCGAGTCCCTGGACAGAATATACCTGGTATGTAGCAGGAGAAGTGGTTGGCCCCATCTATGAACAATCGCTTACTCTTAACGCAAGAAAGTTAGGACCCTGGAATAATTTTGTAATTATAAACAGGGGATCACAATATTGCCCGGATACTTTAAACCTAAATCATTCTTATATAGTTCGTGGACCTGATCTTAATTTTACTGCTCCCGATGCGCTTTGCTTTGGAGAACCTTACCAGGTGTTAAATACTTCTAAACCTGCCCGGCCACAGGATTCTGTCTTAATATGGCATTGGAATTATGGAGTAAGCAAAGTGAACGACTCGATCTATCAACCTAAACCTTATAAGTTCCCTGGTTCCGGTACGTATCCTGTAAAACTTCAGGCAACTGATATAAAAGGCTGTACGGATAGTCTAATTAAGAATGTACTGATTAATCCGTTACCATTTTTGTATACAATCCCAAAATTAGATACACTGTGCGCAGGTGAAACCTCTACACTTATAGCATTTAATTCAGGGACGTTGGACTGGAAATCCATCGCCGTCATACCTTGTGTTTCTTGTGATACAATTGTAGTAGCACCCAATGTTACTTCACAATTTATTGCTACAGCTACCAGTTATGAGGGATGTAAGGTTTCTGATACACTCTTAATAAAAGTATATCCTCCTTTTACAGCAACACCGTCATTAAATAATCCTTATATCTGTTTGAATGAAAGCGTAAGCATCACAATGAGTCCGCCGGATAAAATAGTAGAATGGACACCTGCAACAAATCTATCTGATCCACGAGGTTATACTGTAACCCTTAATCCGCGGGAAACGACTACCTATACCGTTACAATGAAGGATACTGTCGGCTGCTTTAGCAGCAAGGTGGATGTAACGGTAAATGTAAAAAGTTTACCGAAGGTGGATGCGGGCCCTGACCAGATATTGCCTTATAATTCAAGTTTTACAATTAACCCTACCTATAGCAATAATGTCGCATCGTATAACTGGACTCCGTCAAATACGATATCCTGTTTTTCGTGCCCAAATCCATCAGGAATTTTGTTGGAATCAAAAAACTATGTGATTAAAGTATTGTCTGATAGTGGTTGTGTGGCTATGGATTCGATTAATATTGTTGTAGAATGCAAAAATGCAAACATCCTTATTCCGAATGCGTTTACGCCGAACAATGATAATTTGAACGATATATTTTATCCGATAGCGCGTGGAATAAAGTCTATCAAGGTTTTTGCTATCTATGATCGCTATGGCAAACTGGTTTTTGAACGTAAGAATTTTGCTCCCAATGATCCGAATTTTGGCTGGAATGGAAAAAGAAATGGTATGGATCAAACCTCCAATGTTTATGTGTATTATCTGGAAGCAGAATGTTTCTTTGGAGAAAAATTGCAAAAGAGAGGTTCTGTTACCTTGCTCAGATAACCGTATTTATTTTTTTTGACTGGATTGTTAAAGGAAACTAATTTTTAAAATCAAAAAAGTAAAGTCATAACAAAAACCCCTGTATGAAACAGGGGTAACGCAACCATTCTAATTGAAACCAAACCAAACCTATGAAAAAATGATAATACACCGAATGTCAATTATCAATACACCGAATAACTTTAATGTCGGAATAATACGCTCTAAGATTTACAAAATAATCTTTATCCTTTTTTTATAAATCAAGATAGTATTACTTGCTTTGATCAAACACAAACCTGTTTCGAAGACACACACTATCCTTTTTCCAGGTAACTTATAAATTCTTTCTTCACCTCTTCATTCTTAAACTTGCCGGAATAATGACTCGTGAGCGTTTTGCAATCTGAATCGGTGATTCCTCTTGTTGTCAGGCACATATGAGCAGCATTAATAACTACTGCCACATCATTTGTGGACAAGGCATTCTTCAATGCATCCGCAATTTGCTCTGTCAACCTTTCCTGTAATTGTGGTCTTTTGGAATAATAGCTCACGATCCGGTTTATCTTAGATAATCCGATTAATTTTCCGGAAGAAAAATATCCTACATGCACCTTACCCACAATAGGTACAAAATGGTGCTCACAACAGGAATTCAATCGAATATTTTTTTCTACCAACATCTCATTATATTGAAAGGTATTTTCAAATAAAGTGATCTTTGGCTCTTTTTTAGGATCAAGGCCTTGAAACATTTCCTTTACATACATTTTGGCCACGCGATCCGGCGTTCCCTGAAGGCTGTCATCCTCAAGGTCAAGTCCCAGGAGCAACATGATCTCCCTGAAATGTGCACTGATTTTTTTAATTTTAAGTTCATCATTATGTGCGGGGCTTGAGGTCCATAAAGGTTCATTATTTTCCGGTCGTATAAAAAGAGACGAATCTTTTCTTACGTGGTTATTACCATTTACTCTGCTACTAACGGTCAGTTCATTTTCTTTCATTTTCATTTTTAGTTTTCATTTAAAAAATAGGGTACGGCTTAAGTGCTTCTTTTTCTGCAGGTAAATAATTACCTGGTTCATATCGTAATAGATAATTTGAGTAAACGGTGATGAAAAGGTTACAGAAATCGGGGATAGAATACGAATTTTAGGCACAATTGGACAAATTTCAAAAGCTATATCTTCAAATCTGATACCATTGAAATAAATAAAAGGGTCCCGCTGATCAGGATCATAGCTCCTTGTCTCTGGAGAAAGGATTGGGAGGATGCTGAAAACTCATGTTCGAGGCTTCCCTAAAAAAGATAAAAAAAGGTTGCCAACTTTCAAAAAGTAGGCAACCTCAAAGCTCAAAGCTCATTGCTCAAAGCTCGCGGCTCCGAGTTCAGTTACGCTGAATTTCTTCCCGCATTAATAATTCCAAAAGAACATCTCATGACTAATTTCTCATAAATCTCTTTGAAGGAATCAACTTCATTATTATTTTCCATTTTGCGAATATTCGCCATGGCAAATTGTTGTATTGTTATTAGAGGAAGAACTATTTTTTCCCTCATGCCCACAGAAACCTGCTCAACAGGATAATCAGACATTAATTCAGTATTCGTTGTCAGCCGGTATAAATATTTTTCTGTCAGTAAATATTCACCATAAATCATGTTCCAGATCTCTCCGAACTGTTTATCATTTGCCAGGTATTGTGTAAGTGGGAAAAAACATTTTTTCATCGCCATCTCACAATTATCAATCAGAGTTTTGAAAAACAAAGAAGATTGGTAAAGTTTCTTTAACGCGTTAAAATCACCCGTTACGTTCATTTTTTGCAAGGCAGTGCCTACGCCATAATAGCCGGTGACATTTTGTTTTAACTGGCTCCACGAGCCAACGAATGGAACAGCCCGCAAATCTTCCATATTTATTTTTCCGCTTCCGCGCTTACTGGGCCTGCTGCCAATATTTGTTTTACTGTAGTATTTGAGCGGACTTATCTGCGTTAAATAATCCATGAATTCAGGATGATTCTTGAGCTGGGAATAAGCCAAAAAACTATCATCGGCCAATCGTTGCATCAGCTCTTCATCCTCTTTTTCAAAAGTGGTTTCTTTTGTAGAAAACAGTTCATTTGAAATGCCGGCATGAATCAATTGCTCCAGGTTATATTGCGCAGAATCGATGGTGCCAAAGTTGGAACTTACAGTCTGTCCCTGGATGGTTAATTGGATTTCTTCATTCGCAATGTTTTTACCCATGGATGCATAAAACTTATGCGTTTTACCACCACCCCTTGCCGGAGGTCCGCCACGTCCATCAAAGAATACCACATTGATGCCGAACTCCTTTGACACAGCTGTTAATTCTTCCTTTGCTTTATAAATGCTCCAGTTTCCCATCAGGTAGCCACCATCTTTTGTACCATCGGAAAAACCAAGCATGATGGTTTGTGTTTTATTTCTACGTTTTAAATGGTCAAGGTAATCGTTGTTTTTATACAAGGTGTTTAAAATAGACGGTGCATTTATAAGGTCATCTATTGTTTCAATTAATGGAACGATATCAATCGTCATTTCTTCCTTTTTCCAACCACACATTTTAAAAAGAGCATACACTTCAATCACATTTAAAGCGCTGGAGCTATGACTGATGATATATCGGTTACATCCGGGCTCTCCATTACTGTGTTGTATAATTTTGATCGCTTTTATACTTTCAATGGTATCATTTATGATCGGGTCACCGAAATCTGTTTCAGGTAATATTTCAGAATAATTTGTGAGGAAAGCTATTTTATTTTCATCGGTCATTTCCGCATAATCTGCGGGAAAATGATTGTTCTCATTTGCAATAGCTGCATATACTTTTTTATGAATAGAGCTATCCTGACGGATGTCCAATGAAGCAAAGTGTAATCCGAAAACATGTACTTTATTAATCAGGTTTTCGATCAGGTGAAGGAATAATCCATTATGCTGATTGATGATTGTTTCTTTGATCTTTTTCAGAATATGGAGTATCCCATTTTTTGTAAGATTTGTTTTGCTGTCCGGAAGGAAAATGTTTTGATACAATTGCTTTTCCAGGTCGGTTAATTGTTCTTCTACTCCTTTAAAAGTAAGTCTGCGTCTTAGTTTTCGGATTTCAAGGTAATAGCATTTTATAATAGAACCACGCAGAGCATCTGCAACTTTCAGGGTGATTTCTGTATTCACAAAAGGATTTCCATCTCTATCGCCTCCCGGCCAGAAACCCATTTTAATAATTGGATTCTGATCATCCACCGCATCTTTAAATTGCGCTTTCAAAAAAGAAATAATTCTTCCGGCAGCCGCAAAAAATACATTTTCTAAATACCAGATAAGGCTCATTGCCTCATTATACGGTGTTGGTTTTTCTTTCTGCAGAAAAGGTGTTTTACCTAATTGTTGCAAATACATATTTACCAGAGGCGTATTATTTTCTGCCAAAGATTTAGATAAATCGTTAATGATTCCCAAAACAGAACCCGGGTAAAATTGGGTCGGATGCGCAGTTAGAACAAGTTCTACAGAGAATCTTTTTAATTTATCCGTCAGTTCTTTTTCTTTTTGATTGTTATACACCTGCATCTCCAATTGTTTCAAAGAACCCTTTCCGCCCATATCCGTTACACGTGCAAATGCAGCGTCCTCCAGCGCATCAAAGAGTACAACCTGTCTTTCGATATATTGAATAAACCGGAAAAGCAGGGCTGTTTTTTCTTCCCTGGAATTGAAACGATCCTGTTTAGAAAAAAAATCTTCTATAATTTCTTCCGGGCTCATTTTCTTTTCAAAGCCTTCTTCACAAAAATTAATGAATAAAGACAGCAACATGCCGGTTTTTTCAATTCCGTAAAACGGAAGTGAGGTGAATAGACTATTGTATAATTGATATTTTAAGGCAACAAGATTTTTGAAATTTTGCAGGCTTGAGACAGAATCATGATTCATTTCGTGTAACGTATTTTAGGCAGTCGAAGATGCCGGATTATTTTTATAAAGTTAACTATAATAGGGTTTTATGCAAAACCGATGTTGTTATAGAAGTTTGATCAGTCAATTACTTTCCATTTAAGGAGCCAGTTTATTGATGATTATTTAATTTTTCTATCATTTTTTATAACGCATTTGAGAGGTCGCGCACTAAAAAAGAGTATAATTATGTTTTTGATAAAATTTCAATCATTTCCCCATACCCCTCATTCTTATTCATAAAAGAAAGAGTTTTTTAAATTTTTTCTTGTTTTAATCATCTTTGATGTACATTCGTTTTTCAAAAGTGCAAAAGTCTAAATCATATATCACCCCTTTTATGACCACCCGAACAGGTGGCTTGTTCATTACCGGAACAATTATTACAACCCGTAAGGGTTGATTATATTCATATTATCCCATGGGCCCTTCCGGCTTTTCTTTCAAAAACTTTTTATTGATCTTTTTTATTAAAAATAATTATGCAAATTTTAAAATTTGGTGGTAGTTCTGTCGCAAATCCTGAAAATATAAACAAGGTTATTTCAATTATTCAGGAAGCATCTGCAAAAGGAGATAAAGTGGTTGTGGTGTTATCTGCATTCGGCGGTGTTACAGATGCCTTACTGGAGGCAGTACAACTGGCCTCTGTAGCGGATGATTCCTATACGAAAAAACTGGACGGAATTGTTGAGCGGCATTTGAATGCAGTAAAAGAGTTGATTCCCCTGGATAAACAAAGCGGCGTTTTGAGTATGGTCAAAAAATATTGTAATAACATAGAAGATATTTGTAAAGGCGTCTTTTTGCTCAAAGAATTATCTGCACATACAAAAGATTCAATCATCAGTTATGGTGAGATTTTATCGACAAGAATATTTTCAGCAAAACTGGATTCCTTAGCATTAGAGAATACCTGGAAGGATTCCCGGGAAGTATTAAAGACAAATTCAGAATACGGTCGTGCCTCTGTGAATTTTTCACAAACCAATATCATGTTTAAAGAGTTTTTGCCAACACTTAAAACCGGTTTTTTAATCATGCCGGGTTTTATTGGGTCCGATAAAAATGGCAGTACCACTACTTTTGGACGAGGCGGATCTGATTATACTGCTTCTGTTCTTGCAGCTGTATTGAAGGCAAGCGCGGTGGAAATCTGGACGGATGTTTCCGGTATGATGACCGCAGACCCAAATCTGGTTTCCAATGCAAAGATTATTCATAATATTTCCTATCAGGAAGCAATGGAGTTATCACATTTTGGGGCAAAAGTTATTTATCCGCGCACCATTCAGCCGGCTATGAATTCCGGCATCCCGATTCTGATAAAAAATACGTTTGCA
>JBBSUB010000027.1:0-28336 GCA_038235345.1 Chitinophagales bacterium | reverse complement strand
GCGAAATCTTTACAGGGATTAAAAACAAGGCTTATAACCAAAATTGCTGCAGTAACTGTATTACAATCAATGAATTATAAAAATAACAAACCAATCAATCATTTAAAACATGCACTTGCCGCTTAACCGCACAACAGGTTATACAAATAAGATTTCATGAAAGGTAACCAACTGAATTATTTTAATAATCAGGTTAAAAAGAATTCTTGACTTCAAGACAAATTAAACAAATCGAAAGCGGATTTGTCAGGGAAATTTTCAAGGTTTCAAGGGCTTTCCCAAGTTGATTTTGTACTGTTTTCCGGGTTATTGCAAGATTTTTAGCAATATCCTTTGTCGTGAGATCATCATGAAAGCGAAGACGAAAAATCTCCTGCCTTTTAGGAGGTAATGTCTGGACAAGTGCTTCATAAGAATTCATAAATTCTTCCCACAACAATCGGGCATCTGCACCTGTTGATTCCAACACCACGTTATCAAAAATATGAAAGAAAGGATGTGTATCTTTTTGGCGGGCAATTAATTTAAATACTTTGTTTCGAACTGCAACGTGTAAATATGCCGGCAAATTATTAATCTGGAGAGAACTTCTATTTTGCCAAATGTGCGTAAAAATTTCCTGCACAATATCTTGTGCATCCTCAGAGTTCTTGATTCTTTTATAAGCATTTGAATAGGCAGGCTCCCAATATTTATCAAATAAACTTTTAAAAGCAAGTGAGTTTCCTTCCTGAAGTTTCTTTAATAAATCCTGATCATCAGAAGCATTAGAATTGATGTTCATAAGAAAAAAGTTGTGACCAAATATAAAGAAATTTGCAAAAACTTTCACATTTAGCATTCCTGCTAAGTTGTTTGTTTTTTATAGGCTATTCGTATTTATTATAATGAACGCTGCATTCCTGAATACTAAAAAGGGCAAATTATCATTTACTTTTTTTAAATTTAATAATCTCAGGAAATATTTATTAATGGTGTAGAATACAATATTTAAATTAAGGCACATCTCCTTAAAAAATTAAAATTTACCTTCATTTAAAAGCAATGAAGGAATTTTTTTTAGAATCTATTAAAATGGCCGGCTCAATAAATTTCATGCACAAACAGAAATATTTACCGGAAGCTGATTGTCCTTTTTAAATTATAGTTCCGGTAATTATGGTACAAAAAAAGTTAGTGCAAAAAAAACAATCTTCCTTATCAGTTATTCTCCATGATCTTTTCATCAAAAGTATGGATGGAGTAGTTATCGTTTTTTTTGTCTCTACCGGCTTAATATCTGCAGGCGTATCCAACAAAATTATTGTTACAATTGGAATTGGGGTATCCATCCTGGCAGCGCTTATTATGGGCATCAGCGCCCATCTCACAGGCAAAGAGGAAAAGAATCATTTTTCGATGCTTGGGGATAAAGGAATTCTCGATGCAGAAGACCTGAAGGAAAAAAAATTGCTGGAAAATTTGGGGATCGGAAAACATATTCAATCTTTAGCTCAGCAAGAAATAGAAAAAGACAGGGAACTTTGGCAAAACTTGTGGACTAAACTAAACGATGAGCAAAGTGTTGACAGGAATTACTTTGCATTCAAAGGTGCGGGAATTTCATTTTTATCTACCATTATTGGAGGAATGATTCCTGTCATTCCTTATTTGTTTGAGACTGATAGCAGAACAGCATTACAGGTTTCAAGTATTTTTTCTCTTCTTACTCTTTTTATCTTTGGATATTTTAAAAGTGTTTCTTTAAGAACTCCTTTAATCGGAGGCGCAATTGGTTCCCTTTTAAAAGGTGCTCTTGCAGGAATTGGGGGCTACTTTATTGCAAAACTTTTTGTACAGATCATTTAAAATCTTCGCCTAACCTGCCCCCATCAGGATTTTTAAGGGCTTTTATTATTTTTCGGGAAAAGGAACGAACAAAATATTTTACTGTATTTAAAATCCTTGCATTACTGTTTGCACATCCATTTATTCATTTGTGATAAAATTATCCAATTAAGTTCGGAAGGATTTTTGTAGTCCGGTATTCACTTTTGAAGAATCTTTCATCATAAGAATCATTTCAAAAGAGAATAAAAATCAACTTTGTAAAACGTTTTCCGGCCTGCACTGAATGCCTTTACACTATCTTTTTATATAGATCACATACATATGACGAAACGAAATACAAATATGAAATTAACCCGGCTTTTCATTTTACTTTTTACATTAACGGCTTTATTACAAGCGCCAATCTATGCACAGCTAACCGATTCATTGGCCGTTATGCCAGATACAACAGCCATCCGTGTAGGGATATCCGGTAGTTCGCCATTTGTACTCCAGAAAGATGGCCACCTGGAAGGAATCTCCTACGAAGTATGGGAAGCAGTAGCTGCACAATCCAATTGGAAATTTACATCACAGCAGTACGAATCCGTATCTGACGGATTAAGCTCCCTTCAAAAAGGAGATATCGATGTATTAATCGGACCCATTAGTATCACTTCTGCAAGGTCTAAATCTGTTCGTTTTACACAACCTTACTTCCAATCCAGTTTATCTATTTTGTCCAATAGTGAAGGTCATGGATGGTGGGATAGAATCGCTCCATTCTTTAGCAAAAGTTTGCTCTATGCCGTATTTATATTTCTTTTTATTCTTTCTATCGTGGGAACACTTGTTTGGCTGACAGAAAGAAATGCTTCTCCGGAACAATTCCCTAAAGACCCTGCGCATGGGATCGCAAATGGGATGTGGTTAGCTATTGTAACGATGACCACAACCGGATATGGAGACAAAGCCCCGATTACTTTTTGGGGAAGAATTATTACCGGTGCATGGATGATTATTTCTATCATATTTTCTGCATCCTTAATTGCGGGTATAGCCAGTACATTAACTTTAACGGGCATTCAGGGAAATGTTCTAAATAATGTAGAACAATTATCCGACAAGAAAGTCGCTGTCATAAAAAAGTCACCTGCCCTGGATTTCATAAATGAATACAGGGCAATTCCTGTAGAAGTGGACAATTTTGAAGAGGCCTATCAAAAACTAAAAAAGAAAGAGTTAGCAGCAGTCGTGTACGACCGTCCGCAAATGATGTATTTTCTTAAAAAGATCGGCGAAGAAAAGATGCATATATCCAAGGCAGAATATTATAAACAAGGTTATGGATTCGCCACGAGCATAAATAGCCCTTTAAGCCGCAAAATAAATATCCGCCTTCTGGAATTAAGTGAACAAAACCGGATTAACAGGATTGTACAGGCATGGTTAGGAGATGAGAATAAGTAGGGAACGCGAATTTTAGGCTTGAATGGTAAGAATAGTTAAACACGAATCAGCTGAAAATGTAAACATGAATTTTAGGTACGAATTACACGAATTCAATCCTGAATTTCAAAAGTTGCACTGGTGCAGGCCTCGAGGCCTGTTGCCTCTGCGTTACCAAACTATTCGGTCAGACAGGACAGGTCGCGACCTGTCCCTACAAAAAAACTTCCGTGGATTAGACGGAAGTTTTTAAAAATGTGCCTTGTAGGTTTTAGTTCTTCTTTTAGGATAAAAAAGATTGGCTTTTCAAGCCTGGTTTTCATTGGAATAATATTTTTATAAAGTCGTAATATTCAAAAAATAAGAAGTTGACTGATATCGGATTTTGGTTTTTCCCGGATTAGAGGAATTCGTTCTTTCAATGGATTTGGATATGCGATCAATGTTTGTTGAACATCAATCAACTTCTGGAACAAAGATATACCTGTGCAGTGTTGTGGGCAAGAGCGATAATGCTCTATTTTAGAAATATTGATTTTACGGTGAATGACGTAATTATACTCTTAAAGTTGGAGGTAAAGGTTGACCAGCGGACAGGCATAAACGACAACCGGTCTAACCTTCGGTACCGACCTATCCCTGTTTAAAAACCCATTTCACTTAAAATTTCATCGAGTGCTTTGACCATGTCTTCCGCATTTTTTTTATTAAAAACTAATGGTGGCTTTATTTTGAGAACATTGTGCAAAGGCCCGTCAGTACTAAGCAAGAAGCCCTTTTCCTTCATTTTTTCAACGATCGCATTGATTTCATCTACAGCCGGTTCTTTGGTTTGTCTGTCTTTCACTAATTCTGCACCCACAAATAATCCATGCCCACGGACATCTCCGATCAGCTCAAATTTATTCATAGATTTTCTGAAAAGTTGTATTAAATACTCCCCCACTTCCAGGGCGTTCTCCTGCAAATGCTCTTCTTTGATCACCTTTAAAACAGACAAGCCTGTCACCATAGAAACAGGGTTTCCTCCAAAGGTGTTGAAATATTCCATACCATTATTAAAAGCATCCGCAATTTCCTGCGAAACAACAACCGCAGCAAGAGGATGGCCGTTGCCGATGGGTTTACCTATTACAACAATATCCGGTACGACATCCTGTAATTCAAATCCCCAGAAGCTCTTTCCCACTCTACCAAAACCTACTTGAACCTCATCAGCGATACAAACTCCGCCATACTTCCGCACGGTTGAATAGACCTCCTTTAAATAATTTTGAGGTAAAGGAATTTGTCCGCCAACCCCTAATAATGTTTCACAAATAAAGGCAGCAATACCAATTCCCTTTTCACGCAATTCCTCCAACACATTTTTCACATCTTCTGCATATTTCTCCCCGGCATGTTCATCATTATATTGAAATTGACCGCGATACAAATCCGGCGAAATTGCTTTATGGATATAAGGCTTTTGTTCAAATCCTCCTTTGCCATCAAATTTATACGGACTCATTTCAATCGCCAAAGTAGAGGTACCATGATAGGCATGATCCAATACCAAAATATCTTTTTGTTGCGTAAAATGCCGCGCCATTCTTATGGCCAGGTCATTAGCTTCACTACCTGAATTGGTAAAATAACAAACAGATAATTCCTCCGGAAGCATTGCCGTCAGTGCCTTTGCATAATCAACTAAATGATCATTCAAATACCGCGTGTTCGTGTTCAGTGTTGCAATTTGTTTCTGCATGGCCCGTACAACTACTGGATGACAATGACCCACATGACTCACATTATTCACGCAATCCACAAATGTATTTCCTTTGTCATCATACAGATATTGCAACGCACCTTTTACGATTTTTAATGGGGTATCATAACTGATGCTAAGGTTTTTGCCAATGTGCGTATTCCGTTCCTGCAAGAGAGATGCATAATCATCTTTTTCATTGATGATGGAAGAAAAGCCGCAGACTCTCCTAAAAGTATCTTCTGCTTTTAAGGGATTAATTTCTATAAGTTGATGAAGTAATTTCCAGGCCGGTTTTTCAGAAAGAAAGTGGTGCTCATTATCAGAATTTAAAGATGCATTCCAGGCAGATTGTGTCACACTGATGCACAATCTTGCCGCGATCAAATAATAGAGCGACCGGATTTCATTTTCGGTTATTGGATATGCATGATGGTAACCCTTTACAATATAAGCTGCTAACTCCAAAGGATTATCCGTGTGGAGCATGGCATACGTGCAGGCGATCGCTAAATTATTGATCAGGGCTGTATAGATGATATCTCCAAAATCGATCAGTCCGGCTACTTTCCCATCACGAATCAGCAAATTATAATCGTTCGCATCATTATGAATATAGGCATGTCTAAGCGATGAAAGAACCGGCAGGACTTCGGTCTCAAACTGTAGCAGGAAATAATCAGCCAGGCGTCTGTTGGCAGGATCTTTTATAAAGTGCAGTTTCTTTCCTGACTCCGCTGCTGTGCATATATCCCATACATATTGTTTGTGCATAGCCACATGAGAAAACCCATTTAGCGCCTGATCCATTTTTCCTAAAAAGCTTCCTAAACTTTCATACAATCCTTCCGAAAATGAGTCCTGGTTTACCCAAAAACTTCCTTCCAAATAGGTCAGAATACGGATAAAATATTTCTTGCCTTCCTTTTCAAAAATACAAATTAACTCCTTGTTTTTGTTTGGTAACACTTCCGGAAAACTTCCCTCAAAACCTTTCTTAGCAAGATGTTGGAGCATGCGTACCTGTGCATCTAAAAATTCCACTCCATGCTCATTTGTCGCTATTTTAAGAATATATTTTTCGCCCGAAGAACTTTTCAATAAAAAATTCTGCTCATCGTATCCATGGAGAGAAGATGCTTCAACCTGCAGGTTGTAATTTTCTTTAACGAATGCTTCGATGAATTCTTTGGTAAAAATCATTTGTGTTTTTTAAGATGTGAATCCAAAGAGAAAAAGTGAAACTCCTCCCGTGATTCTGAATTAGATCAATTGGCAAAGTTCGTCTTTTCCAAAAGTTTCGAAATGAAAAAGATTATTGTTCTCTAAGTATCATCAAAATATGCGCGGCTGACCAACTGAAATTTTTAGCGTTTAAACCTTCACCGGTTAATGGATGGTAATTTTCGAAAAGAGGCGTGTCCGATAAAATGCCTTCTCCATTTTGAAATAACTTTCCGGTCATTTCTTTCGCAAGAGATTCATACCCGTATTTCTTTAATCCTTCTATTCCAAAGTAAAACTGGTCCAGCCAAACCGGTCCGCGCCAATACCCTTTTTTCGGATTAAATTTTGGATGATCTGCTGTGAGGGTAGGAAGCGGAACTTTCGTATTAAACTTTGATTCATTTTCCAGGATTTTTTTAACGGAGGCAGCCTGCTCTTTTGTCGCAATTCCCGCCCAAAGTGGAATCCAGCCTTCCGGACCTTCCGCATCAATATGCCCCTGGTTAGCAAAAAGCTGATCGTAATAAAACCCTTTTTTCGAATCGAAAAAATGGTTGTTGATAAGAACAGACAATTCCTTCGCGCCATTATTCCATTCTGCTTCTTCCTTCAAACTTCCCATCTCTCCGGCTAATTTGCCCAGGTATAATTTCTCCGCATACAAGTAGGCATTCAAGTCCACACTTTCCTGGTTCAAGGACCATGCCTGATCATTACTTTTTATCATCACAGCACTGTCAAAACGAACGGCGTTATCCATGCCGCTTTCCCAGGCAGCAGCGATTCTTGTACCATCTGTTGAGCCATATTCACACAAACCATTTTTGTTATTGTCACGGTTTGCATACCACCATTGATGATACTTTACCAACTTCGGATACATCTCCTTCACAAAATCAAGATCTCCGGAATTTTCATACACATTCCAAACTGCCCAGGCAGCAAGCGGAGGCTTGGTATCGCGCCAGTTATTTTCCATTTTGTCTGTATAAATACAATCAGCAACCATTCCATGTTCATCCTGGTAATCAAACATGCTCCGCATATTATCTTTCGCAAGTGCCGGATTGAAATAAGCCAAGGCTACAGCCTGTTTCCAGCTATCCCAACTCCAAACTCCATAAAAGCCCTGGTAGTTCACAGAAGGAAAAACGCCGTCATGCAAAATATCTTTGGAAGCACTTCTCCAGTTGGTCAGAAGTGTTATCATTCCTTTTACTGCAAGTCGTTTCTTTTCCGGAGTTAATTGAGGCGCTTTAGAAAAATAATTTTTTAAATACCCATCCCATCTTACCTGATTCTTTTTCAATTCATCCTGAAATTTATACGGATTTCTATTACCGCTATTGTCCTTTGAATTGTGATAAAAACTCTGTAGCTGGTCAAGCACTATCGTCTTGCCACGAATAATATTTATATCTGCAAAAGTGGCAATATAACTCCCATTATTTACTTTAATTACCGGCGGAATGCTGCGCGGGTAACGAATGACAAACAGGTGATCATTATCCGAAAATTTTACTTTCACTTCTTTTTCACCCGACGATATTTCTGATGCATTCGGTAAGACATCACCTGTATAAGAAATAGTTAGAGTTCTCTTCTTTTTACTATTGGTACTGATCCTGGTTTCAATCATGGCTTCCCGGTCGGATACAAATATTAATCTCATTATGATGCTCAATCCTGACACATCCAATTGTTGTTCAAGCATTCCCGGGAAATAATGAATGGTTGCTTTCGCATCTCCAAGATTTATCTCTTTTCCATTTTCTGAAACCAAAAGTTTAGCCATGGTATTTGCCAACCAGCGCCCATTCAAATCCATTAGCAACGGGCCTATGAATGAACCATAATCCTCTTTTCTTTCCGGGAGGGCATATGCGTGCCATGCACCCCTATCACTAAAAACCGTTGGTTCTATTTTCTTCACATCAGTCACGTATGTTCGAAGGTTTAGCACATCCGGGAAGGCACTTCTTTGGGCAAATGAGCTGCTGCATACTAAAAAAACTAAAAGAATAATTAAGGTATATTGTTTCATAATTTTATTGGTTTGAATAGGTATCAGGTATCAGGTATCAGGATATAGGTAAAATCCTTAAAATGCCTTTACTTATTCGTGTAATTCGTGCCTAAAATCCGTGTTTCCTGTTTTCACAATTCGTGTAATTCGTGCCTAAAATTCGTGTTTAAACTTTAATAGTACTATAGAAGTTTGAGGCTCTATTTAAACTAAATATTTTTTATTTTTACTTTAAAAATAACAGAACTCTTTAGAATGAAATTTTTCTTTTTTTTTAATACTTAAAATGAAATAAAATGAAAATATCAAAAATATGGTTTGATGAAAAAAACCTTTTTGTTCAAATAGATTCAGGGCATATCATCGGAAATCCACTTTCCTGGTTCGAAAGGCTGGAAAAAGCCAGTCCGGAGCAAAGATCTAAATTTGAAATTGGACCATTCGGTCAAAGTATTCATTGGGAAGAGATTGGCGAAGATTTAAGTCTTGAAAGTCTCTTTGACTTTAAGAGAGAACTTAATTATGCAAAAATATAATTTCCAATCACGAAATCAAATTTCATCATCATCATCAGTAAATAAAGAACTGGTCAGTTTTTTCAGGGTTGCCAACCTTCACCATGCAGGCAACCCTGAAAAAAGCCTCACTCCTTCCCCCTCTCCACCACACTATCTGATCCGCTCACAGGACGCAATGTAAAAGAATATTCATAATTCCTGAAAGGCAATAAATATTCCGCGTGAGGTTTCGCGCCCCAGCTATTGTCGCCACCAACACCCATTTGTTTATAATCAATATTCCACCAGATTAAATCCTCATTTATGATTGAACCTCCGTGATTATTTTCCGGAATTTCCCGATTAAAATCAAGATTTTTCATATCAAAATGTAAGACTCCCGTGCTAATTGTGGGCGCACCAACTGCCATTAGGCCCACACCATTCTTATTCAACAAACTCATCCATCTTACATCTGTGCGATAACCACTCTCCTGCGCACGTGCATAAGGATAAAATAAAGAATCAGCCTCCATTGCATACACATCAATATCGGCTGCATCCTTCCGATCGGAATAATTATCGAACGGACCACGGCCCAACCATTTTACCTGGTCGAACTCCTTATTCAAAACCACCTTCATTCCAAAGCGGGGCATTTCCGGAAGGTCTGCGTTTGAAGCGATCATTTTTGCATTCACCTGTACATCTCCATTGG
This sequence comes from Chitinophagales bacterium, assembly GCA_038235345.1. Classification (GTDB taxonomy): domain Bacteria; phylum Bacteroidota; class Bacteroidia; order Chitinophagales; family Chitinophagaceae; genus Ginsengibacter. Next base: position 18,863 of record JBBSUB010000027.1, on the reverse strand, counting down.
AAGAAATGAGATAAATAACAAGGTATCCAGCCTTTACATCGGGTAAATAATGTTGTGTTTTCACTTCATACTGCTGCGCATTTTTACGCATAACTTTTATAGAATCCAAACGACCAGTCTTTAAAGGATCCTGCCAGACTGCACAACGCATTTGCTGACTGTTACCAATATCATTATCTGTGGCAGCACGCCAGAAATGTGGGACTAGCGCATCTTTAAGAATTTTGGTTTGCTGAAAAGAATAACCATCTAACCATCCTGTTTTCTTATTAAAAGAAACGCTGAATGAGGCAGTCGAAATACTTATTTTATTGGCATCCTGCACCAAATCCAAAGCGGGAAACCCTTTCAAAGAAGCTGCTTCCTTCTCCTTATAAACAGGCAATTTAAACTGATCGGTAGCCAATAAAAAATCAGCAGGAACCAGTTCAGTAGCGTATTTTGTGGTGGCATTGACCGATAAAAAATATTCCGTTCCGGGCTCTGCCTTAAAATCAGGAATATCTATTTTAATATTTTTTGTTTGATGCGGAGCCAGGTCAAAGGGATTTAGTTTCCCTTGCGCCACAATCTTTCCATCAGCTTTTACAAACCAGTCAAAATTGAATTGATTCAAATTGGTAAAATCATATCGATTGATAACAGTAACCGTGTTGGAGGTAAAATCCATCGGTTTAAAATCAATATTCTGATATACTTTTTTTAATTCAAATGCCTGTGGGTGCGGTTGCCTGTCGGCAGTGAATAATCCATCGGCACAATAACTGGTATCGCTTGTTACACCCACATTTCCCATATCGCTTCCATAACCCCAAATCTGCCGGTTGTTTTTATCTTTTTTCAGAAATGTCTGATCAGAAAAATCCCAGATAAAGCCACCTTGCAATTGTTCGTATTTATAAATTAAATCCCAATAATCTTTTAAATTTCCACCGCCATTTCCCATCATGTGCGCATACTCACATTGAATGAAAGGCTTATTGCGCCACTCTTTCACATATTCCTGCATGATATTCAGAGATTTGTACATCGGGAAAAATACATCGGAATACTGCGTTCTGCTGGCGGGCTCATATACGACAGGACGGGTGCTGTCCTCCCCTTTTAAATATTGATAGGTATCAATGAAATTCTGTCCGAATTCACTTTCATTCCCTAAGGACCACATGATGATGCTGCTGTTGTTCTTATTTGTTTGGAACATCCTGTTTACCCTATCCAGGTAAGCTGCCGCCCATTCAGATTTATCAGATAATGTTTTTAAGGGCGAAAAACTCATTCCGTCACACTCTATATTGGCCTCATCCACTACATACATTCCATATTCATCACAGAGGTCGTACCATTCTGCTGCATTGGGATAATGACTACTACGAACCGCATTGATATTATATTCTTTAAAAATGCGAATATCATGGATCATATCCTCCCTGGAAACCACCTTTCCGGTAATCATATTATGTTCATGCCGGTTTACTCCCTTAAATTTTATGGCCACACCATTTATTAGAAATAATCCGTGCTTAATTTCTGCATTTCTAAATCCTATTTTTTGAGAAATGCTTTCAATTACTTTCCCGTCTTTCCCTAACTGATTTATTACAAGCGTGTATAAATTCGGATTTTCAGCATTCCAGGTTTTAATGTTTGAAAATACTTTATACAAAGAAAACTCACCGCTTCCTGTCATGGTTTTCTTTTCATTAAAAAGAACTTTATTACCATCTTTTTCGTCCAGTATTCTAATCTGAACAGCTTGCTGCAACTGCTCCTTTTGAGGAATACGATTCATTTTTATTTTCAAATCAAAAACACCGTTTTTATAGGATTCATCAAGTGTGGCTGTGACAAAAAAATCATATACAGAAAATTTAGGCCTGGCTATCAGTAAAACACTTCTTTCGATACCACTTAATTTCCACATATCCTGGCCCTCCAGATAAGTGCCATCACTAAAGCGAAACACCTGGATAGAAACAGTGTTCTCCCCTTTGATTAAAAAGGGGGTAATGTCAAATTCCGCGGCCGTTTTACTGTCTTTACTAAAGCCAACATAATTTTCATTGATCCATAAATAGAAAAAAGAATTCATCCCATCCAAACGGATAAAAACATTTTTATCCTTCCAATTTCCATCTATTTTAAAACTTCTTTTATAAGATCCTACAGGATTAAAATCTTTGGGAACAAAGGGAGGATTAGGTGGAATTGGGTATTCCACATCCGTAAAAATAAAGCGGTCAAACCCTTCTGTCTGCCAGCTTGCGGGCACTTTTATATCGGACCAACCCAGCACATTAAAATCCTTTTTGTAAAAATCCAACGGACGTTCTGCAGGCGTATTTACAAGCTTAAATTTCCATATTCCATCCAGCGAACGCACCTCCGGCGAACTTCCCTTTTTCAAAGCATCAGCTTCATTATTATAGGGAATGAACCAGGCATGAGATTTCATGGAATTCTGAAATGGTTTTCCCGGGTTTTCCCAATCATTTATTACTACTTGTGCCATCATATATCCGCTGATAAATAAAAGCGAAAAAAGTAGGCACCAAAATTTTTTAATCATAACAAAGAAATCTTTTCAAAGGTTTTGCAAAAAAGCACCCCGATTGACACACCTGTTTCCAGGAAAATCAACCAGGAATGCTAAATTTTATGATCGTCGTTATTTCAATTATTTAATCTATTAATTTATCAAAGGATTATTGATCGTTTCCTTTAATGGTAATGGATAAAAAGCTTTATCCGCTGAAAATGATCTGCCGGCAGCAGTCATATTTTGCTGCAGCAATCCCCATCTCCTTAAATCATAAAAACGACTTCCTTCCAATGTAAATTCCATCACCCTTTCATGTACGATCTGATCAAAAACCTGTGCTTTAGTCGTCAGATTCAGGGAAGGCATTTCTCTTTTATTTCTTAATTTATTGATTTCAATCATTGCATCCGCCGGTTTATCCTGGTTGTTCAACACTTCCGCGTACATCAGCAGAACATCCGCATACCGCATTAAAGGCATGTTGATGGCAAGTGAGCGGCCTAATCTGCCAATTTCTGAAGGAACCCATTTTTTAAAAGCGGAAATACCGGATCCGTTTTTAAATATTTGATTGTACGTTGAGCCATATACACGTGGATTCGCGACGTCATTATACCAGGAATCTTCAAAGATCATCGTTCCGTATAACCGCGGATCATGTTTATTTCCACTGGCTATTGTCCCTTCTTTTTTCATTTCGGTAATCAATCTTTGTGTGCCGTAGATTTCACCATAACCACCTAATTCTGATGGAGCAACCCAATCGGATAAATAAGAGCGGTATACAGCTCCGTTGGCAGCGTCAGCAGTTTGTTGCAATTCAAAAACAGACTCCACTCCATTCTTAACTGTTCCATTGAACATTCCAATAAAATCCGGATCAATATTGTAATCACCGGATGTGACAACCCCTTTAAAAGCAGAGGCAGCTTCCGCAAGATAGGTTGCAGAACCTGGCGCATCTTCGCCTGCTCTATACAATAATACCTTTCCTAAATACGCTTCCGCGGCGCCTTTTGTAATGCGGCCAAGTTCTGAAGCCGGACGTTGGGACTTTTTTGGTAAATCAACAACAGCATCCTTTAAATCTGCAATAATAAATGTATAGCTCTCCTTTCTTTCAGATATCGCTTTTGGCAAATCAGATTCTGATTTCGGGACTTTTTCCCGAATAATTATTTTTTCAAAATTGGTCAATAATTTAAAATGATAATAGGCTCTTAAGAATTTAGCTTCCGCAAGAATTTGTTTGCGGCTTTGATCGTCAATTTTATCCGCAGGCATTGCAGCTACATTTTCCAATACCTGATTGGCGAAATTGATTCCGCGGTAATTATCCTTCCACAATAAATCAATGGCATAATTGCCCGAAGTAAATTTGAAGTTATAATGATCCATCCACCAGGAATAATTATAGGCATCGTCACCGGGAAGAACATAATCTTCCCTGTAAAATTCTCTCACAGAACGTGCTTCAACGAAATTATCCCAGGCTACAAAACCCTCCAGTTGAGAATAGGCAGCAGACAATCCAGACAATGCTTTCTCCTTTGAAGTATAAAAATTATCGGTTGTCAACTGATCAGGAGAATTCTGATTCAACAGATCCTTATTGCAACTTGTCACCATGGTAAAAAGAGCCAAAAAAGGAATTAATATATGTGTAATCTTTTTCATTATCTAAAATTTTAAAGGAATTATAAACTGATTTGTAAGCCGGCGATCCATTTTTTATTCTGCGGATACAACACCCTATCCACTCCGGTATTTAATACATTAAAACCACCTACTTCCGGATCCAAACCTGTATATTTTGTAAAAGTGAGGATGTTTTGCGCCCCGGCATAAATACGAACGCGGTTCATTTTAATTGAATTTGTTACATGAGCAGGCAAGGTGTAACCAACCTGAACCAATTTCAATCTTAGGTAAGCACCGTCTTCCAGAAACCTGGTGGATTCGCGGGCATTCCAGTTTGGATCACCCAGGACAGCACGCGGCATATCGGTCTTTGTATTTTGAGGAGTCCACGCATTTAATGTGGTACTTAAAAAATTTCTTCCGGCATCCATACCTTCCAGTTCAAAACGGTTACCATTATATATTTTATTGCCACTAACTCCCTGGAAGAACACAGATAAATCAAACTGTTTGTAAGTGGTCGCTATATTCAAACCATAACTGTATTTCGGGAAACCTGCTCCCTGGTAAGTTTTATCATTTTCATCTATAACACCATCTCCATTTACATCTTTAAAGCGGATATCTCCCGCCATCGCATCGGACTGCAGAGGTTCTCCATCTTTATTTTTGTAAGTAGAAGCCTCACTATTGGATTGAAAAATGCCCTCTGCCTCATATAAATAAAAAGCGCCTATTTCCTTACCGACTTTTGTTTGTGTAGGAATATGGTCTGAACCAAACTTTAAACCCGCTCCATATAATGTTTGATCTGTATCTGACAAAGCGACAACTTTGTTTGTTAAATAACTAACATTACCGCTCATATTTACCGTCCAATCTTTTCTCCGGTATGCATAATTTAATTCCAATTCAATACCCTTATTGGCAATTTTTCCCACATTTAATATTGGATTATTCACACCTGATGAAGGAGGTACTTCTTTGATGATTAGAAGTCCTTCGGTTTTATTATCAAAATAGTTAACAGACCCGGATAATTTATTATTCAGGATCCCAAAATCAACCCCAATATTTGTTGACTTGCTGGTTTCCCATTTCAAATCCCTGTTTTCAAGAGAATAACTTGCAGAACCCGGCCATGGTGTAGAACCGGAACCTTGTACATACCCTCCGGACCAACGGTTAGATGTGGTAATTAAGCCCTGGTGATCATAATATCCAAGAGCTCCTTCATTACCTAATTCACCATAGCTTGCTCTCAATTTTAAGTTATCCAGCCAGGCCACATTATCCATAAATGATTCCCTGGAAATATTCCAACCAACAGATACAGAAGGGAACACTCCATACCGGTTATTCCGGCCAAATACAGAAGAACCATCCCTGCGAGCAGAAAATTGAAGAAGATATTTATTATCAAATGCATAATTCAAACGCCCAAAAGTGGAAAACCTGACATACTTATTATTTGATCCTGCAGCATTGAATGTGCCACCCAATCCAGCGCTTATCGTATTAAAATCAGGGTTGGTAAATCCTCCCGGAACTTCCGTTTGCACGAGTGCTCCATTGACTACCGTCCGGACAATTGTTTTTCCATCAGCAGTCACATTTAAATATTCATTCGTTTTTTGCTGCGCGGAATATCCGGCCAGGAGTGATACATTATGTTTTGCTATTTTGAAATCATAATTCAGCAAATGCTCCATCAATTGTTCTTTGTAATTGCCGCGGCTGTTATACACATACGGATAAGAAATAGCCGGATCGTTCGCACTTGCCCTGTATGGGGAGTGATGCTCATAGGCAAAATCATTCGCGGAAATGTAGTTTAAGTTGGCGGTATAATTCAATCCTTTAAATAAATCCAAACGAATTTTAAGATGATCCGCCAGGTATTGGGTATTCGAATGATTTTCCAAAAAATGATCCACACCCAGCGGGTTTTCAAATTTAGGCAGGCCATTCACCGTCAAGGCATAACCATACTTTTCCTTTTCATCATACACTGGTAATAAGGGAGATTGGAAATAAGCATTAGACAAATCAAACTTGAACGCTTCAGACCTTGTTTCTGAATATATAAGATTGTTCGTAACCGTCAAAATGCCTTTTTTCAGTTCATTCACTGAACGGATTCCTTTCTTATTAAATTTAGAACCGATAAAAGTACCGATTTCATCAGAATAATCCCCGCTTAACGCGTAGGTAAGGTATTCGCCCCCGCCACTAATATTTAAATTGTAGTTCTGGGTACTTCCATTTCGAGAAACTTCATCCTGCCAATCGGTATTTACTCCGGTGCCTTTTGTAATGTAATCAGGAAAAGAAGTACTTCCCGAATTTTCATACATCATTTTGTGAAGTTTCTGGTATCCGGCCGCATCCAGAAAATTATATTTTTTGGTAGGGCTGGTACTTCCGTAGTAACTATTAAAATCCAGAACTGGAACTCCCTTTTTACCTCTTTTTGTGGTAATCAGGATAACGCCATTAGCACTGTTGGATCCATAAATAGAAGCCGCTGCGCCATCTTTCAATACCTCAATGGATTCCACATCATTATTATTTAAATAATAAGGATCGCCGGGAGTGCCGTCAATAATGTATAAAGGCTGATGACCGCCAAAGGTGCCAATTCCCCTTAAACTAACATCAGAAGCCTGCCCCGGATTACCTCCCGGGCTTGTAACATTCAGTCCGGCTACGGTTCCCTGCAGAGCATTAATCGGGTTATTTGTACTCATCTTTTCAATCTGATCTCCTTTCACAGAAGAAATAGCACTGGTAAGATTGCTTCTTTTTTGCGTACCATAACCAACCACCACCACTACATCCAGGTTTTTATTTTCCTGTTCTAATTGAATGAATAATTCGGATTGGCTATTTACCGGAACTTCTTTGGATTTGTACCCCACAGAAGTAACCCGAAGCACATCATTTGTTTTGGCTTCAATTGAAAATCTTCCCTCACCATCTGTGATAACTGTATGGGTAGAATTTGCAACCTGTACACTTGCTTTCGCAATAGGATTATCTTGCTTATCTGTCACGCGGCCTTTTATTTGTGCAAAAACAGATGTAGCGAATAAGGTGGAAGAGATACTCCATATGAGTAAATTGGCAATAAAGAATTGAAGAAATCGTCTCTTTATTTTAAGCTGATTAAAAGAAGGTTTAAATACCATAGAAGCGTTTTTTGAGTGAATTAAAAAAGAAGACTATTGTTTAAAAGGATCGGTTTGGGCTAAAAGAATGACCATGAAAATCTCAGGTCAAAAATCGTTTAGAGAAAATTTTCCTGAGAGATAATATGCTTTCAAATAAATAATTTTTTGTGATGTTAAATTTACTTAACAGAAAATCATTTAGAATAAAAAAGCACCCCTATTTAACCCTTAAAGGCACCTCTACAGCACCTCTACATGGACAATAACTAATTGATAATAACCATTTTAAAAATGATTGATTTTAATAAAAAACATTCGATTACCAGAAGAAAACTGAATTATTTTTAAGAAAAGGGGAAAAAAAGGAGGGACATTATAAAAAACTGACTACCATTCCAGTTTAAAGGGGCACAAAACTTAAAAGATGTAAATTCTGAGCAAAAACATGAATGAATATTTAGGAATAGCATTTCCCAAGGGAGGAAAGATAGGCGCAACAGATATTAACCTATGGGAAAATACATGCAAGAAAAAAATATAGCAATAGGCCCCTAAGTGATGAAGGGGAAATATTTCCTGCTTTAAAATGCCTTCAAAAATTCATTCAGATCCTCGCCAGTCTGGAGGTTTAGTTGTTTTCTTAAACGATACCTGGCCATTTCTACGGACTTCACAGAAATATTATTGATCGAAGCGATCTCTTTTATGGAGAGATTTAATCTTATTTGCGCGCACAATCTGCGTTCATTATCCGTTAATCCAGGGAACTTCTTCATGAGATTGAAAAAGAAATCCTTGTGCATTTCATCCACGGATTCATTAAACTCCTGGGCATCGCTGTTTATTTCAAGGTTTTGCTGAAATTTTCTAATGACCTTATTAAATTCCGGCGTATTTTCCTTTTTTATGTCCTGTACACCCAGCAATTTCAACTCTTCAATGAAAACCCTGATGAGTTCATTTCTTTGGGAAATATAAAGGGCATAATATTTTAGGTCAGCATTTTTATATTCAAGTTTTGAATTGAGGACTTCTTTTTCCGTGACGGTATTTTGCAAATCCTGTTGAATCATTTTTTGCTTGAATTCCTCCTGATCATTTCGTCTTTTTTGCACCTGTCGCATACTTCTGTATAATAAAAAACCTATGATTATCAATAAGATCATGCCTGCAATAAATGCATTTCGTTGAAATACGCGCAAATCCCTGGAGAGATTTAATTCCTTAATTTGATTTTCTTTATCCTGGGATTCCCGTTTAAGTTTCATCGTTGCCACCACATCCATTTTATTTCGCGAAATGATCTGATTACTCACCTTGGTATATTCGCGTAAATTTTCAAAAGCCTTTTCATATTGTCCCAAGCCTTCATATAATTGAGAAGAAATATGCAAATTATCCAGCAGCTTTTCCTTCCGGGAATTAGAAGTGGATTTATTTATAAGCGATCTTGAATTTTTTAAAAGTGAATCAGCCAGGGTATAATTTTTGATTTTCAGGTAGGAAAACGCCATTTGATTTTGAGTTTCGGCTACAGCCAGCAAATCGGAGCTATTGCTTTTGATACTCAATGCGTTTTCAAAATATGAAAGCGCTTCTCTGTATCTTCCGAAATAATTTTCACAAATGCCTAAATTATTAAGTGTCGCGGAAATAGTCGCATTCATTTTTTCTTCCCGCGCTTTCATAAGTGCCTTTTCAAAATATATTTTTGCGGAATCATTTTCATTGCGCAATTGAAAAATGAGACCAATCGCATTTAAAGAAAGTGCGATTTGCTTTTTACGATCGGACGCCATATTTAAATAGTAAGCTTCCCGGTGATACTGCATGGCAAAACTTGTATTTTCCGCATCAAAAAATACCCAACCTAGATTTGTATTACAGTCCGCAAGAAGAAGGGTATCTCCGGTCTTTTCTGCAAGATCCAAGGCTGAGTACCCATATTGAAGTGCCTGTTCGTAAATATCGTTGTAAAGATATCCTTCAGATAAATTTAGCAGGGAGGCTACCTGGAGTTTTTTATCTGATTGATTAAAACTTAATAAGTAAGCTTCATGTCCATAAACCAATGCCTGATTTGTTGAATCCTTATTTAATTTTCGGGCAAGATTATTTAATTGCTTAATTTTTTCCACCCTTGGCAGACCCGGATCTCCCAATTCATTTCTGATTTGATTAGAATTATCCTGCGCAGGTAGTTGTGCCGGCAGTACAAGGCATATAACCGCTAACAATTTTATGAAGATTTGTTTTATTAAGATTTGTATTTCTAAGCAGGATTTCATTCAGTTTATTTTTGCAGCAATTGTAGGATCCCGAATTTTATTAATTTGACAATATTACAAAATTACCATCCTTCATCACCATCACAGGATTTCTCACAGCATTAATATCTTTGGAAGGATCGCCCTGAACGACCACGATATCTGCAAAAAGCCCCTTCTTTATCCTTCCTATTTTATCTCCATATCCAAATACATCCGCATTGATAGAGGTCGCAGAACGAAGGACGTCAATTGGTTGCATGCCGTACTCCACCATCATTTCCATTTCGCGGGCATTATCTCCGTGCGGAAAAACACCTACATCGCCGCCCATGCAAATGATTACGCCGGAACGTAAGGCGGCACTGAAACTTTTGCGCTTGTTTACGATGCGCTCCGGTTCCGGATCAATTCCTTTCCGCCATCCGTTATATTGAGAGGTAGCGTCACCTGCGGCCAGTGTAGGACAAAGTGCTACATTTCTTTCTTTCATTAATTTAAAAACCTCTTCGGTACCATTATCGCCATGTTCAATTGTACTAACACCGGCGGCGATGGACCGGATCATTCCCTCAACAGTTGATGCGTGGACAGCGACTTGCCGCCCGCCGCTTTTAGCGATTGCAACAGCCGCGGCTAATTCCTCACGACTGAAAGTTGGTGCTGCCACTCCATTTACTCCCCAACGATAATCGGCGTAAATTTTTACAACATCGGCACCTTTGGAAATTTGGTTACGAACTTCCTTTTCCATTTCGCTTATATTTCCCACCTCCGCAGCGCCCTTTGGAAGGTCGATATCCGCATTATCGAAACAAGGTCCGTAACTGCCGGTGGCAACAATTGCTTTAGTAGCGATGATCATCCGTGGTCCGGGAATAACACCTTTTTCAATGGCTGTTTTCAAGCCCGCATCATCATACATTGCACCTTCTGTTCCCAAATCTCTTACAGTCGTAAAACCTGCGTTAAGAGTGGCTTTCGCATGTGCTACCGCTCTTGCTGTTCGCTCTGCCCTGCTCTCTTTTAGTACCTGGTCGTTCCAGGATATTTCATTATAGGGATGTAAGAATAAATGGGAGTGGCCTTCAATAAGCCCCGGCAAAAGTGTGGCTCCTTTCAATTCTATTACGCGCGTATTCGCAGGCAGTTTAAAACGCATTGGCCCGGCGGCTTCTATTTTATTTCCTTTTACTAATACCACCCAATCCGTTTGCATGGTTTCGCCATCAAATACCCGTGCAGGTTTTAGCAGGTAAAATGAATCGTTTTGCTGCGCGGAGACAAAAAGAGACAGCCATAAAAATGTAAATAATAAAACTGGTTTCATGATGGAAAGATAATAAAAGAAAACAGTGTATCATTTTTCGGATGCATTTCAAATTGTCGCGGGTTGGTGAGAACACCAATCCGGGCGGGGGAAAACCTTTTAGCATTTTTCAATACAAAGTAATTCTCCCTATTTACTTTTAAAAATCACATTTCATCCGATGAATATTTCTCCGAAATATCCTGTTTGGAAACAAATTATTTTCCCCACTAAAAGACACTTTTATTCCACTCAATGTTTTAGTTTTATTCCTTAATCATTTTTTTTGATGCAGACAACTTCCGGGACTTCCCACAAAAATGTCGTATTTATCATTATTGTTGCTTCCCTGGGATATTTTGTTGACATCTACGATCTCGTCGTGTTTTCTATTGTGCGGGTTCAGAGTTTTCAGGATATCGGCATTCCGCAGGAAGCTATGCGGGTTGATGGCGAATATGTTTTGAATATGCAAATGGGTGGTCTATTGCTGGGAGGAATTATCTGGGGTGTTATCGGAGATAAATACGGCCGCCTCAAAGTACTTTTCGGTTCCATTTTATTGTATTCTTTTGCCAATATGGCCAATGCTTTTGTCCATGATATTCATAGTTACGCTATTATTCGTTTTATCGCTGGCATTGGACTGGCGGGTGAATTAGGCGCAGGAATTACGCTGGTGAGTGAGAGTATGGATAAAAATAAACGGGGTTATGGAACCATGTTGGTTGCTGCTGTTGGCGTATTGGGCGCGCTTGCGGCTTTCTATGTAGCCACCCATTACGACTGGCGACACGCTTACATCGTTGGTGGTGTCATGGGACTTTTTTTATTAGTACTTCGTATCGGTACGTTTGAATCGGGTTTATTTAAAAGCGCTGTTGGTAAGAATATTAAAAAAGGAAAATTAAGTATGCTTTTCTCTTCCCGTGAAAGACTGATGCGTTATATCTATTGTTTGCTGATTGGGCTTCCTATCTGGTTTGTCGTCGGAATTTTTATAACCCAGGCACCTGAATTTGGCAGGGCATTAGGATCACCGGAGGTATTGAGTGCCGGTAAAGGAATTCTATTTGCATACATCGGCATTTCTTTGGGAGATATTTTTGCCGGCCTGCTGGCGCAGATTACACGCTCCCGGAAATTGGCCGTTTTTATATTTCAAATACTCATCATCATCAGTTCAGCCTTGTATTTAAGCAGCACAGGAATTACAGAGCAGAAATTTCGTTGGCTTGCTTTCTTCATGGGTTTATCCGTTGGTTATTGGGCAACATTTGTCACGATCGCTTCAGAACAATTTGGTACAAATCTACGGGCCACGGTCACTACTACAGCACCCAATTTTGTCCGCGGCGCTTTGATCCCAAGCACGTTTCTCTTTGAATTTCTTGTACACAGATATGGAATTATCACTTCAGGATATATTATGATTTTTGGGTTGACTGCTATTGCGCTTTTTGCACTTACCAGGTTAAAGGAAAGCTTTAATAAGGATTTGGATTTTTGGGAGGAATAGGTTTAGGGTATCAGGTATCAGCTATTAGACGCAACCTCCACTCTTAAATCCCTCCTGCCTTCATCAAAACCTTTTCTCCGAATCTCTTTTTAATGCTATCAATGGCCTGGTACAAATTGATCATTTCATTGCTATCTTCAAATAAACGGATCTGGTAATTACCGGGAATGAGATTTGTAAAACGGATTCCCAGCAAGCGTATCAGCATCCGCCGGTCGTAGAGTTTTTCAAACAACTCTTTGGCTATTTTCATTAAAACATGATCCACATTCGTATAAGAAATGGTTTGCTGTTTGGTAAATGTTTCAAAATTGGAATACCGCAATTTCACCGTCATGCAGCCGGTGAGTTTATTTTGCTTTCGCAATTCAAACGCGATCTTTTCTGTCATGCGGATGATCTCGCGGTACATAAAATCAATATCAATAGAATCCTGCGCAAAGGTATTTTCAGTAGAGATGGATTTTTGTTCGTGGTAAGGAATCACGGGCGTTTCATCAATTCCGTTTGCCCGCCGCCAGAGTTCCACGCCATTTTTACCTAAGAGATTTTGCAACATTTCCACCGGAATGTCGCTCAATATCTTCACGGTTTCCACGCCCATTTTCACCAATAAAAAAGCCGTCTGTTTGCCGATGCCCGGGATCTTACTGATATTCAACGGCGCGATAAACGATTTTTCATTCCCAAAAGGAATTTCAATCTGCCCGTTGGGTTTTACTTCATTCGTGGCTACTTTACTGATAAGTTTATTGCTTGCAAGCGCATAAGAAATAGGCAACCCGCTTTCTTTGGTCACTTTCATTTTTAACTCCCGCGTAAATTTTGCGCAGCCAAAATATTTGTCCATTCCCGTCATGTCAACATAAAATTCATCAATGGAAGACTTTTCAAAGAGCGGCACTGTATCCCGGATAATATCTGTTACCAATGTAGAGTAGCGGCTGTATTGTTCCATATCGCCGCGAATAATCGTTGCATGACTACACAATCTGCGCGCGACCTTCATGGGCATGGCACTGTGGATACCAAACTTCCGGGCTTCATAACTGCAGGATGCCACGACGCCTCTGTCACCGGCACCTCCAATTAGTACGGGCTTACCGATCAGTTTCGGATCACGTAATTGCTCTACCGAAACAAAGAATGAATCGAGATCTAAATGGGCGATATGGCGGGAGTCAGGGGACAGGTGGTAGGTTTTAGGTATTAGGTTTTAGGTTGAATGCCTGCGGCGTTGAATACTTCGTGTTGAATGGCTAAAGCCGTTGAATGCTGCACGTTGAATACTTCGTATTGAATGGCTAAGGCCGTTGAATGTTGCACGTTGAATACTTCGTGTTGAATGGCTAAAGCCGTTGAATGTTTAATTTAGAAACACGAATTAGCAGGCATGAATTACACGAATTCTTCCAACTCCAGGCTTCTATATAACTTTCTGGAGACACCCCTCAATTCGTGTCATGAATCGGAATTTTGAATCTGCATTCCTGTTTTAAACAAAGATTACTTTCTGGTTTAAAATTACATTTAGGCGTCTTTATTTTCATTACTCTAAGGATAAAACTTTTCAGGGTCGTCCACGCATCGGGGTTTCCGGCATAGAACTTTTAGTTTATTGGTCTAAAATCGGAAAACCCCGCTGGGACGCAACAACTTTAAACTACGAACTTTGAACTTTGATCTAACCCCCGCTGTCTGACCTGCGGTACCGACAGCTACGAACTCCGAACTTCAAACTACAAACTTCAAACTACAAACTACAAACTTCAAACTACAAACTAAAGCCCAAACCGCGCCCCTTTATATCCGACCTTCTCCAACTTAACTACTTCCACACTATACACACCGAAATCATTCACCACCTTGCCTGTCATCTTATAAAAACCTTTTCCCCGGAGCGGATTGTAACGCAGTGAATCCGGGAAATGAACGGTATCTATCCAATCTAAGTTTGCATCTAAAAAAGTACCGAATGCCATATTCTCTCCTTTGATGGTGCGTACACGTTTATGATCTATAAAATATCCCAGGACCGTGACGGTCCTGCCTTCATTTTTGGACAACTCTTTTGCGGGCATGTAACCATTTCCGCTATCAGCCACCAGTTCAAAAGGATTGCTCATGGGAAAGTCCAATAATTCTATTTCATCATACAAATCATCCAGGCGATTATCGGGTAATTCGGGCAAGGAAAAATTCAACGGTTCTTCTTCAAACAGGGGATCTCCCGCGCCGGCATGGACTTTCATTTTTTTCTGTAAAAAATTGGCTTCCCAGAGTAATTTCTTTTTAGATTTCCCGGTAAAATGAAATGCGCCAACACTTATCAGCATATTCAATTGTTCTTTCGATATATCTGTGCGCTCTATAAAATCCTGCAAGTGAAGATACCTTCCCGAGCGTTTTCTTTCCAGCACAATCTTATCCGCCATTTCTTTTTGAAGCGATTTAATATGTACGAAGCCGGTGTACACATCATTGCCATATATATTGGTAAAATAGTCGCTCTCATTTACATCGGGCAAATGAATGGCAGCACCCGTTTTACGCAGTTCTGTAAAGTAGAGTTCTGTACTATAGAAGCCTCCAAAATTATTAATGACAGCCACCATAAATTCCTTTGGGTAATAGGTTTTTAAATACAGGCTCTGATAGCTTTCCACGGCAAAGGAAGCGGAGTGAGCTTTGGAAAAACTATACCCGCCAAAACTCTCAATCTGCCGCCAGATCTCGGCAGTGATCTCATCCGGGTATTCGCGCTCTTTGCAATTAACAAAAAACTGTCTTTTAATCCGTTGCATCTCTTCATTCCCCCGATATTTCCCACTCATAGCTCTTCTTAAAATATCCGCTTCGCCCATATCCAGACCGGCAAAATGATGAGCCACCTTGATCACATCTTCCTGGAATACCATCACACCGTAGGTTTCCTGCAACAATTCCTTCATCACGGGATGGATGTAATCAATATTTTCCGGATCATGATATCGTTCAATGTAGGCGCGCATCATACCGCTGCTGGCCACACCCGGACGAATGATCGAACTTGCCGCTACGAGGGTAAGATAATCACCGCATTTCAACTTGAGCAATAATTGCCGCATAGCCGGAGATTCAATATAAAAGCAACCGATCGTATTGACTGTTTTTATCTGCTCACTAACGCGGGCATCTTTTTTAAAATCCTGGAAGGCATGAATATTTACATCTACTCCTTTATTCTGTTTTACCAGGCGCAGGCATTCTTTTATATGCCCCAAACCACGCTGACTTAAAATATCCAATTTATAAAGTCCCACATTTTCCGCCACGAACATATCCATCTGCACAGTCGAAAACCCTTTCGGCGGCATAAACACGGTGGCATAATTAGTAATAGGTTCTTCAGAAATCAGCATACCACCGGGATGAATGGATAAATGATTCGGAAAGTTTTCCATCAATTTTCCATAGCGCAGGATCAATTCGTGAATGCTGTCTTCTGCTTTGCCACCCGTCGCCAAAAAATCGATTTCTTCTTTCGGCAGGCCAAACACTTTCCCTAATTCGCGCACAGCCGCCCGGTACTGGAAAGTGGCATACATCCCCAATAGGGCCACGTGATTTTTACCATATCTCTTGAACACATAATCAATCACCTCATCGCGGTCCAGCCAGGAAAAATCCATATCAAAATCCGGTGGTGAGGTGCGGTAAGGATTTAAAAACCGCTCAAAATACAGATCCAGTTCTATGGGGTCCACATCCGTTATCTGCAGGCAATACGCCACAATGGAATTTGCGCCACTCCCCCGCCCTACATAATAAAATCCACGTGATTGGGCATAGCGGATGATATCCCAGGTGATTAAAAAATAAGCATTAAACCCCAGTTGATTAATGATCTTTAATTCTTTTTCCACGCGTGCACGGGCATGGGCATCCTTTTTTCCATAGCGAAATGAAAGTCCGTCCTCTGCAAGCTTTGCCAGCAATATGCAGTCGTCTTCAGCGGAAGCACTGAATACTTTTTTATTTTTATCCACACCAAAATCCATCTCAATACTACAGGCATCCATCAACTGGTATGTATTGGTGACTATCCGCGGATATTGTTTAAAAGCCTCGAGTAATTCAGAAGGGGAAACGAAGGACTCCTCCTGGCTACAAACCGATTCCGGAGATAATTTAGAGAGTAATGTATTTTTATCAATGGCACGCAATAACCGGTGCACATTAAAATATTTTTTACTTAAAAAAGTAACAGGCTGCCGGATCACAAAACAGGATGCATACTTTTTAGTATCGATTGAAAATAATTTATTGACTTCCCCCCGTAATACGCCAATACGCTCATTGGATAATAATTCATCCGGATCCTTTTTACCCAGCGGGTAAAGTACAAATCCATCTTCAGCACGATGAAAGAAAGGCACATTCTCTGACTTGCCCGGAAATGCTTCTTTAGAATGCAGGTGTATGGATATAAAAGAATGGATCCATTCCAGGCCGCGGTTATTGGCTGCTAATAAAATGTAAAGTAGCTCATCATCATTCCTGATCTCTGCGCCTGCAATAGGTTTTATCCCCACCTTGCCGCATTCCTGCACAAAATCCCACAAATCACACGTGCTGTTGATATTAGTTAATGCCAGTGAGGAAACACCCTGCTCTACGGCCGCGGCCACCAATTCCCTCGCCGGCATAGTGCCGTAACGAAAGCTGAAATATGTTTTACAATTGAGGTACATAGAGCATTTTTATTCATTTCCATTCAGATGACAGCGCAAAGCTAATATTTTTAGCTTTCAAAATACTAATTATTTTAGTAAAAGTTAAAAAGAATATCTAACCAATATGATTTTTAATGAGTTAATTATAAAAAAGTGAATAAGATTTCTTGGTCTCTTTCGCCTATTTCATATCTTTGATTTAATTTTTAATATGCCCCAAGTAAAAATATTGATCGTAGATGATTCTAAAGACATTTTGGAAGGAATGAAAATGTTTCTTGAAATAAAGAATTATGAAGTAAAAACAGTTTCAAACGCCAAAACTATTAAAGAAGATATTGCTTCATTCAATCCTGATCTACTGATACTCGACATCTATTTATCCGGCTTTGACGGCAGAGAGTTGTGTAAAACGCTCAAAACAGATCATGACACAAAACATTTAAAGATCATTTTATTTTCCGCGGCCAGTAACGCGCTGGAAGATTATGGTTATTACGGAGCAGATGCATGCCTGGAAAAACCATTTGGCCTGAATGATATTTCAAACAAAATAGAATCGGTGTTAAAAATCGCAAAGGATTCCCTGGCAAAAAGCTGATCCGTTTTCTTTTAAAATAATGACTTATTAAAAGATTCCATCTCCCGAAATAAAGAAAAATAATTCACCGATTTACAGGTATATAAACTGAAGTCCTCCAAAAAACTTTGCGAAATAATTATATAAAACATCATACACTGCTATGAACAAAATCGGATTAGTATTAAGCGGCGGCGGCATAAGAGGAATTGCTCATTTAGGTTTATTAAAAGCAATGGATGAAATAGGCATAAAACCTTCGGCCATTTCCGGTGTAAGCGCCGGCGCAATTGTAGGTGCCCTGTATGCTTCAGGCATTTCTCCGGATGAGATATTGGAAATCGGAAAGCGTCAAATTAACTTTGGATTTTCAAACTTATTATGGAGAAGAGGAGGTTTATTTTCCCGGGAATTCATTCATAAAATATTGGTAGAATACCTGCCGCAAAATAGTTTTGAAAGTTTAAACATCCCCTTAATTGTAAATGCCACAGATTTCACTAATGTGGAAAGTGTTTATTTTTCTGAAGGTGAATTGATTCCATGTATTGAAGCTTCGGCTTCGGTACCCATTCTTTTCAGCCCGGCAAATTTTGAAGAGAGGATGTTGGTAGATGGTGGATTGCTCAACAATTTTCCGGTGGAACCATTAATAGGCATGTGTGATAAAATAATCGGGTCGCACGTAAATAAACTGAAAGAACACAATCAGGCTGGAAGAGGACTTTCCCGCATGGCAACCCTGGAAAGATGTTACCATATATCTATTTCAGCTTCTGTTTATTCCAAAGCACATTATTGCGATTTATTTATTGAACCAAACCTGAATAGTTACGGAATGCTTGATACGAAAAAAGCAGATATCATATTTAAAAAAGGATATGAGACTACGATGGAGGTGCAGGATAAGATTTTGAAATTGGCGGAAGGAACTAGTTTGTAGTTTAAAGTTTAAAGTTTGAAGTTTGAAGTTTGGAGTTTGTAGTTTGAAGTTTGTCAGCGGATTTAGCTGTCGGTACCGCAGGTCAGACAGCGGAAAGAACCTAAGACTATACCATTTTCAGGAAAAAGAAAGCATTGCAGGATAGCCGGTCTTCCGGTACCAATCTGGGAATAG
>JBBSUB010000026.1:0-29131 GCA_038235345.1 Chitinophagales bacterium | reverse complement strand
GAAGATAATGGCACTAATGCGATTGAAATGAGGCATATCGGTTTTCTGAACGGTATTTTTAAATTGAATGAAAATGTAATTATAAATCCCAATGCATTTTATACCACTCAGGCTAAATCAAGCGAATTGGTAGTAGGACTCAATGGAGCTTATAACCTCTCCGGTGATGGAGATAAAGTTTTAATAGGTGGCCTCTATTATAGGTATGGTGACGCAGTGGTTCCTATGGTCGGATTGGAGATTAGTAATATCCGGTTTACGTTCAGCTATGATGTGACGATGTCTTCTTTAAAGAATTTCAATCATTCCCTGGGAGCCTCAGAATTCAATGTTATGAAAAAGGGATTCTATAATGAATATTTCGGTGACAGGAAACAAACGCTTTGTCCGACTTTTTAATTCCAGACTCTTTACCTTTTCTTATCTCTTCCGGATTCAGGTTTCTCTTTTACTTCCCTAATGATATTATTGATCATTCCTTTAAAAATAAAGCTATGAAAGGGCAGAACTGAATACCAATAGAGCCTGCCGGATAATCCCAATGGACGGAAGGTGGCCGTTTGGGTGAGCAGGTTCTTCTCATCCAATTTAAATTCTAACCAGGCTTCCCCCGGTAATTTCATTTCGGCAAAAAGAAGTAATCTTTTTTCATTTTTATCAGCAATAAGTACCCGCCAAAAATCAAGTGCGTCTCCAACCAGTATTTCAGAATCACTTCTTCGTCCGCGTCGCATACCCACACCTCCGAATAGCTGGTCCATGAATCCTCGCATTCTCCACAGAAAATTTCCATAATACCACCCATTTTTTCCCCCAATAGCCCATATCCTGTTCATGGTTAATTCAGGATTGGTTGTAGTTACTTTGCGTACATCTTTAAAGCATCCGAATTCCGGCACCTCAAAGTATTGGGACATGCCGGTTTTAAATAAATTGCTCGTTTGTGCATCTTTCCAACTGGATAGTACCTGCTTTTGTTCAATTTTATCGAAAGCAAGTTTTATTGATTTTTCATAATTGATCAAAGTGATATTCAATAGAGAGGCAAGATTGTTTGGTTTGCAGATCACTTCTATTTTCATACTATCTACCAAATTTTTAGCTAAGGAATAAGAGGTAGAGGTAACAAAATAAAGCCAGTAAGATGATAACTTTGGTGTCATGACAGGCACCACAAAAATCCGTCTTTTTAATCCCCTGATCTTTGCAAAGGTTAAAAGCATCTCTTTGTAAGAGAGGATATCCGGGCCACCGATATCGTAGTTTTTATGAAAGGTTTCTTCCCTGTTAATCACGCCTACTAAAAATTGAACGACATTCCGGATCGCAATCGGCTGGCATTTTGTATGCAGCCATTTTGGGGTAATCATTACAGGGAGTTTCTCTACCAGATCCCGAATGATTTCAAAAGACGCGCTTCCGGATCCTACAATAATGCCTGCTCTTAAAGTAGTTAATGGTATCGTGGATTGAGCTAAAATCGTCTCAACTGCTTTTCTCGAATGGAGATGTTTGGATAGATCATTTTCATTAATAATACCGCTCAGATAAATAATCTGCGTGGCCTTTGTCTCCTGTATACGTTCTTTAAAATTATTGGCGCATACCGCTTCCATATTTTCAAAATCTCCTGATTGTGTGGACATGGAATGAATCAAATAATAGGCGATATCAATGTCCTCCGGAATATTTTTTAAACTTTCCTTATTCAAAAAATCAATCTCTATGACAGATACATTCCGGGTATCGTAAAGATTCTTAAAACGAAGTTTATCTCTGACGCAACAAAAAACGTGATGCCCTTCTTCGATCAGGACAGGTAACAAACGTTGTGAAATATATCCGGTGGCTCCTGTAAGTAAAATTTTCAATACGAATCTGATTAATTGCTTTTTGTTTATCAATTTTTATTCCGCTTTCACAGCTTAGTCTCCCTTATTCATCTAATTTCTCCCCACACCTATAACAATATCGTGCATTCCCTGGTAAGCCTCTTTTGCCGCAGCGCGTGCATTCCTTTTTGGAACCTTCTATCATTTCCCTGGCCCTGGCCATTTCCATCGTTACTATTCCGGTAGGAACAGCGATGATACTATAACCACAAAGCATAACGATAATTGAAAAAAATTTCCCCATGGATGTGGCGGGTGATACATCCCCATAACCAACGGTGGTGATAGTTACTACTGCCCAATAAATAGCATGAGGGATGCTCTCAAATCCGGGAGTGTCTACTTCTACGATATACATGACAGACCCGATGATAACCACCAATAAACTTATGAACATCATGAAGATCAAAATTTTCCTATAGCTACTGTATAAGGCTAATGAGATAGAGGAACTTGCAATCTGAAAATTTCTCAGTTTCAGGATTTTAAAAATCCTTAATAATCGTAAGGAGCGTAATACAATTAAATACTGATAGCCAATGAGAAAAATACTTAAGTAGGTAGGAATAATTGAGACCAGGTCAATGATCCCCATTACGCTGAAAATATATTTTTTCTTCCTTTCAAGAATGATAATTCTGATAATATACTCGATTGTGAAAAGCAATGTAAACACCCATTCAAGAACATATAAGATTTCCCCATGTTTCACATGAATAGCCGGAACACTATCGGCCAATACAATCAGTACACTTATCACAATAGCAATGAGCAACCATACATCAAAGCGTTTACCAGCCGGAGTTGTAGCGCGAAATATTACAACATATAATATATCCTTCCAATCGTGTTTTGAATTTATTCTGGTACCTGCATCGGATTCTTTCATCGTGTGATTTTAAGGTCAGCAAGGAATTTTTTTCCTAAAGAGTGGTTGAATTTTCTAATTTGGAACAAAATAAGCGCATTTTTCAAAAATAGGCAAGTAAGATTACTTTCATGTATAAATAGAGGAATCATTTATTTTTTGAAAAAGTAATTAGACACATTCCTACATAAACTCTTAAACGTTTATAATTTTCCGGTGTTGAAAGTGAAACTGTCTATCCAATAAGTTTTAAGAATTCCTCTTTTTTCCTTCTTGAAACATCTATCACTTCATTATTCTCCATGATTACCTGGCCACCATCACCACGGATGTATTTTTTGATATAATTCAAATTGATAAGGTGCGAATTGTGGATTCGGAAAAAACGGTAGGGAAGAAGTATTTCCTCAAAATCTTTTAAAAGTTTTGTCACTAAAATACTTTTTCCGTCCATAAAAAAAATCTTACTATAATTAGAACTGGATTCAATACGGATGATGCTTCCAATTTCAAAAAACTCTAATCCATCACTGGTGGAAATGGTCATTTTATCGTTTTGTGGTTTGGAAAGGGAGATATTCTGAGGAACGATTTCCAGTTTTTGACGTGGATTTTCTTCACTGTTTTTCAGAAGCCGGGCCACTGTATTTTGCAGATCATTTACAGAGATAGGCTTTACAAGATAATCGAAAGCGCTGATACGTACTGCATCAATTGCGTAATGATTATATGCTGTAGTGAAGACTACTTCAAAGTCCTTTTCCTGTATTTCATTCAACATTCTGAAGCCATTTATTCGGGGCATTTCTATATCAAGGAAAACTACGTCAGGACGAAGCTCTTCTATCAATTTAATAGCTGCTTCCGGTTTTTGGGTTGTGGCCACTATTTTCAGATCCGGACAAAATTCTGTGATCTTCTGCTGAAGATTTTCCAGGCTGGGAAGTTCATCATCTATCAAAATCACTCTTAATTTTTCCATAATAAAATCGTTTATTCACTAAGGGCAAAGCTACATAGCTTTGAACATCAGGCGCACTCTTGTACCTGCCGGTTTTCCTGCCTGGTCATACAGGTTTACAATGTCAAGCGAAGCCTTTTCTTTATTTTGCATATTCAAGATACCAATTCGTTCCATAGTTACTTTTATTCCCAAACTTTCGTGCGAACTTCCTCTTTTTATTCTATATTTTCCCGATTGCGCCCGGCCTATACCATTGTCCTCTATTTCATAAATAATGTAATCTCCCTCGATGTTAACAGATAATTTTAATTCAAGATTTTCATTTTCACTATGCGATAAACCATGAATGATGGCATTTTCTACAAAAGGTTGGATCAGTAAAGGAGGAACTCCATAATCATTATTTAAAATAACGGCAGAAATAGATGTTGTGAATTTAAATTTATGATTGAAGCGCAATTGTTCTAATTCCACATATAATTTGATGGCTTCGAAATCCTTGGTGAAAGGAACCATTTCTTCCCGGCTACTATCCAGTATCATTCTTATTAGCGTGGAGAATTTATTTAGATAATCACTTGCCGCCCGCTTTTCATTTTTCATTATAAAATTCTCAATACTATTGAGACTGTTAAAAAGAAAATGGGGGTTCATTTGAGCCCGCAGTGCCTGCATTTTAGTTTCTGCAATATTTTGTCTAAATGAGGATAGTTCTCGTTTTTTTTCTGTTTGGATATTTTTATAAATAAAAAAAGCAATCATGATTAATAATAGAAGTAAAACACCTGACCCTGCAAGAAGCCAGTTTTTTATATTCAATTCTTTTTTTTGGATTTTTGATAAATCGTGCAAATGATTATTCTCAATTTCCTTCCGTTTTATTTTCCAATCGGCCTCCTTTATGACCACACTACGCCTGTTTTTTTCTGAAAAAATAGAATCATAGGCTGTCCGGTAAATATGGAAATAATGCATAGAGGAGTCCTGTTTTTTTTCCTCATCGAATATGGTGGATAATAAATTGGCTGATTCCATCATACCTTCTTTATACGATGTGGTTTCAGCTATCTCAAAAGCTTTCCTCAAAAGGCCTGTTTTTTGGTTTGAGGATAAATTTTTAAGATACTCTACTTTGGCTATATCTACACGGTACATATTGCGGCTGTTGCCGCCATCTTCCGCTATTTTCATTGCTTTTTTGAAATAGTAATTTGCGGAATCCGCATGGCTATTTACTGCATTTAATTTCCCGAATCCCATGTAATATAAAGAGAGGATGTACGATTCATTTGATTTTAAAGCATAGGGCATTCCTTCCATTAAATTCTGATAGGCATCCGCATATTTCTCTTCTTTTAAATCGCAATTATGCAATAATTCATAATTAATGGCCACACCGCGCCAGGCATTTAAAGTTTTGTTTTTTTCCACTGCCTGTACCGTGTATTCCCGGCATTTTTTGTAATCATTCAGCGAACGGAAATTCTCTCCAATATTATTGAGTGCGATGGCTGTTAATCTTTTTTCATTAATCGATTCTGCATACTCTATGGCTTTAAAGTTGGCATTGTTGGAGTTGTTATAATCTCCGGAAGAATACAGAAGGAGGCCCAGGTTAATTTGTGCCAATGCTTTTCCATAAATGAAATTCAGGCTATCGCTTAAAGTGGCTACCCGGTCATGATACATAAAAGCTTTTTCAATATCATTTTCGCTGTAGAAGTAACTGAGCCTGTGCAATGTAATGATATGAAGTGAATCAATAGCCGGATGGTCATTTATCCATTGCAGAAGGCTGTCAGCATATCTCTGCTGTGCAAACGTATTTTGTATACTGCCAAAAAACAGAATTAAAATAAATAAAAAATATCGTTTTTTTAGGCGCAATCGTATGTTAGAATATAAAATAATAAATGAAATTATTCAAATACTCCTTATTTGCCAATAATTAATATTGAATCGAAATTGTTTTGGTTATTATATCATCCTATACAATTTGGATTCTATTTTGCGGATAAAAAAATTGAACTGCATGGATGGAGAGATCAAATGTGTAAGTGGTTAAAAAGATGAAATAACCGGAAAGGAGAAAAAGAAAGAAAATAGTTAAATGTGGTTGAGGGTAATCGGGGCATAGATCAAAGAATATTGTTATCTTCAAATAGTTTTTATGCATCATGTTAATGTCTTAAAATGAATTTAATAAACGGGCTTCATCATATCACAGCGATTGCGCGGAACGCACAATTGAATCATGACTTTTATACCGAAGTTTTGGGGATGCGGATGGTAAAAAAAACCGTGAATTTTGATGATCCGGGTACTTATCATTTATATTATGGCGATAGCGAAGGAACTCCGGGGTCTATTCTTACATTTTTCCCCTGGCCGGGAATCAGAAGAGGTAGGGCAGGAGTAGGAATGATCGGAGAAATTAGTTATGCTGTTCCGGAAAATAGTGTTGATTTCTGGCGAAACAGGTTTGAAGAATTAAAAGTGAATTATCATCCGGTGATAGAAAGATTTGAAGAGAAATTACTTCCATTTGAAGATAGCGAGGGATTGAGATTAAACCTGCATTTTACAGGAAATATTTCTGATGCAAAGTCCCGGAGTACAAAAGACATTCATGAGAACAATGCTGTTGGAGGGTTTAGAGGAGTTTCTTTAATGCTAAAGGAAGTGCATCAGACAGCAATTGTGCTGACAGAAATTCTTGGCTATAAATTTTTTAAAAAGGAAGGGAATTGTTACCGGTATGTTACCAATGTTCCTGGAGCAGTAAGTGTGGTAGATTTATTTGAAATCCCAAAAGAGACGCGTGGTCTTGTGGGTGCGGGAACATATCATCATGTAGCTTTCAGAGTTAAAAATGAGGAGGAATTGATGTCTATGCGAAATGTAATTGTCCAACATCATTTAAGCGTTACAGAGAAAATTGACCGGAATTATTTTTATTCTATTTATTTCCGGGAACCGGGTGGGGTATTATTTGAAGTGGCTACGGATAATCCGGGGTTTTCCGTGGATGAACCGATGAGCGAATTAGGGACACATTTAAAACTTCCGGAGCAATACGAACATAACAGAAAACATATTGAAAGTATATTACCGCCACTTCATTCTTAAAAACCCTTAAAATAATTGTCATGACAGGCGAAGTAAAATTAGAATTAAAGGAAAATAAAACTGGTCGTTTTTATATCCGGGATAACCAGGAAGAAATTGCCCGCCTGGAAATAAGAATAGCCGGAAATGAACTGTTGGCCCTGCATACAGAGGTGAATTCCGGACATGAAGGAAAAGGATTGGCGAAGAAATTATTTCTTGAAATGGTCGATTATGCCCGGAAGAATCAATTGAAGGTAAAAGCCTATTGCCCGTATATTCAGACGCAATTTAAAAAGAGTCCGGAAGAGTTTGAGGACGTTATCTCCAAATAGTTTTTAGTACATAGTACATAGTTTATAGTTCATAGTTTATAGTTCATAGTTTGAAGTTTTGAAGTTTGAAGTTTGAAGTTTGGAGTTTGAAGTTTTTTCTCCTAACACCTAACACCTAACACCTAACACCTACCACCTACCACCTATTCAACCATGTTTAAAAAGAACGTTATTACTGCCGGAAAAAAAGTTGCAGAAGCTGATAAAGCATTGATCATGCTTCATGGCCGGGGCGCATCCGCGGAAGATATACTCACGCTTATGCCACAATTAAATGTAGCTGATTTTGCCCTGGTTGCTCCACAGGCTGTAGGCAATTCCTGGTATCCAAATTCATTTCTTTCTCCTCCGGAGAATAACGAACCTTATTTATCAAATGCCTTATTAACCATTCATGAAATCATAGAAGAAATTGCGGGAAATGGAATATCCAAAGCGCAGATTTATTTCCTGGGATTTTCCCAGGGCGCCTGTTTGGTGTTGGAATACGTCACCCGGAACGCGGTTAAATATGGTGGGGTAGTTGCTTTTACAGGTGGACTGATCGGAGACAAGATTTATCCTCAAAACTATCGGGGTGATTTTGAGGGAACGAACGTTTTTATAGGAACAAGTGATCCTGATCCGCATGTGCCTGTCACGCGTGTATATGCTTCCATTAATATTTTGAATGAGATGAATGCGGCCACAAACGTGAAAGTATATCCGGATATGGGCCATACAATAAATGCAGATGAAATAGGGATTGCTAATCAAATCATTTTCCGTTGATAATGTTTCGGAATTAAGATTTAAATGAAAAGATCAAAACTCTTTCTTCGCGATAAATTCTACAATTTTCTTTGAAGCACCTGCATTATTAAAAATGTATTTTTTTGCAGCTTCTCCTCTTGCTACAAGTTCGGTTTCATTCTTTAATAATTCATCCAAAACTGCTTCCAGTTCTACCGCACTACCTACACTGATGCCACCGGAGGTGTCGATTAATTCTGCCGCTTCAAAGTTCTTATTATGGTGCGGACCATAAATAACCGGTTTGCCAAACACCGCAGCTTCCAGGATATTATGCAGGCCGTCAGCCCCAAAGCCACCTCCAACATAAGTAATGGTGGCATAATGATAGAGGCGTGAAAGCATTCCGATATTATCAATGACCAGGCAATTACAAGTTTCCTCACCCGATACCTGATCGCCGACACCTGCCACCTCTTCCCCACCTGGCACCTGATACCTGATACCTGACACCTGATACCTGATACCTGACAACTGATTCCTGATACCTGACACCTTCTTACTCCACTCCGAATACAACATCGATCCCGGAAAATCCGCCACAATCTCATCAAGGTTTTGCTTATCTATCTCATGTGGCGCAATGATGAACCTCATTTTCGGATTTTTCCTTACAAAATGGATCCAGATAGCCTCATCATCTTCCCAGGTGCTTCCTGCAACGACAACCTGTGCATTACCGCAAAATTCCGCGATTCCAGGAACAGGTTTAAAATTCTCAACAGTTTGTATTACCCTGTCGCACCGTGTATCTCCTGTAACGGTTATCTTTTCCGGGGATATTAATTTTCCCAATGCTTCTTTCGAAGGATTGTTTTGTAGGAAAAAATGAGTGAAAAAACCAAGCATTTTCCGGTATAATCCTCCATACCATTTAAAAAAAATCTGGTTTGGACGATACACGCCGGAAATTAAATAAAGGGGAATATTCTTTCTTTTTATTTCCTGTAAATAGTAATACCAGTATTCGTATTTAACCCATAGAACCAGGTCAGGTTTTAAAATTTTCATCCATTTACGGGCATGTAAATAAGAATCTACCGGCAAATAAAATACATGCTCAAATTCATTTTTCTTTTTAATGATCTCATAACCGGAAGGTGAGAAAAAAGTGATGATAATGTTTATTCCCGGAAAATCTGCCTGCAGTTTCTGAACTACTGGTTTCCCCTGTTCGTATTCACCCAGGCTGGCGCAGTGCATCCATACTATTTTATGTTCCGGATAAATCCGGGCGTTCTTTAATTTCTTAAAAACGCCGATCCGGCCCGTGGCCCACAATCTTGCCTTCGGATTCCAGATAGCAACCAAGCGGATTCCATATTTATAAAGGAATAGAAATAAATTATAGAATAATATCAAGTTGGAGATTTAGCGTTTAATGCAAATCTAAAGAGGATTATTTGGAATTAGATAAGGCAAGGATTTAAACTTATTTCCGTGAGAATGAATGAGTACACTTTTATTTGAAATAATAAATTACTTTCTAACTTTTATCTTTCCTCCTTTGCCTATTCTCTCCAATTTAACAGTTTGACATATACAGTTATCTATAATCTAAACACTGTTTTTTCTTTTCCTTTCCCCACAATCCTTATCTTTGCAGCCGTTAAAAAAAAAGTATATGAGGCCCTTGCAAATGGTTGATTTAAAGCAGCAATATCTTCATATAAAAAAAGATGTGGATGCTGCCATCGCAAATGTACTTGATACCTCTATGTTTATTGGAGGTCCGCAGGTGGAAAGTTTTGGGAAAAATCTTGCTGAATACCTTGGTGTGAAGCATGTAATTCCGTGTGCGAATGGTACGGATGCATTACAAATTGCCATGATGGCACTTGGGCTGCAACCAGGAGATGAGGTGATTACACCATCATTTACATACGTAGCTACCACCGAAGTAATTGCTCTTTTAAGACTAAAACCAGTGTTTGTAGAAGTAGATACAAAAACATTTTGTTTAGATCCTGCTGCTGTGAGATCTGCGATTACTCCTAAAACCAAAGCGATCGTGCCGGTTCATTTATATGGTCATTCTGCTGACATGGATCAGATAATGGACATCGCTAAAGAACATAATTTATTTGTGATAGAAGATAATGCTCAGGCTATAGGAGGAGATTACACATTTAAAGATGGAAGAACGGTTAAAACCGGATCCATTGGGGATGTTGGGTGCACATCTTTTTTTCCCAGCAAAAATTTAGGCTGTTATGGTGATGGCGGGGCAATGTTTACGAATGATGATGAACTTGCTGGGAAATTAAAAATGATTGCCAATCATGGTCAGAGTAGGCGTTACTACCACGATATGGTGGGTTGTAATTCAAGATTGGATGCCATTCAGGCAGCAGTGCTAAATGTGAAACTCCCATTACTGGATAAGTATATTGCTGCCCGAAGAAAGGCGGCAGATTTTTATGACCAGGCCTTTGCAGGAAACGAAAAAATAACAACCCCGTTCAGAGCAGATAATTGTAAGCATGTTTTTCATCAATACACTTTAATTCTTCATAATGTAGACAGGGATGCTCTTTCCGCATTTTTAGCAGAAAATAATGTTCCTTCCATGATCTATTATCCGGTACCTGCCCATAAGCAAAAGATGTTCGCTGAATTTGGTGGGGCAGATTTTAATCTGGAAAAAACTGATTGGTTAACACACAGGGTTTTATCCTTACCGATCCATACTGAATTGGATGAGGAGCAACAAACATATATAGTAAGCAAAGTATTAGAGTTTGTAAATAAATAACTATTGGTGGATAATGAATATGGAAGAGATCGGAATAGAGATTAAAAAATCCGGGTAAATAGAATTTAATAGAATAAAATAATATAGAAATTATGCAGGATATAGATCAGGCAGGTAAACGGGAAAAACCATTCCGCATCCTCATTACGGGAGCAGCCGGCTTTTTAGGCTCTCATCTTTGTGACCGGTTTATAAAGGAAGGGATGGAGGTAATTGGCATGGACAATCTCATTACCGGTGATTTGAAAAATATTGAGCATCTTTTTAAATTGAAAAATTTCGAATTTTATCATCATGATGTTTCGAAATTTATTCATGTTCCGGGTCACCTTGATTATATTTTGCATTTTGCTTCTCCTGCGAGTCCTATAGATTATTTAAAAATTCCTATTCAAACGCTCAAAGTAGGTTCTTTAGGAACACACAATTGTCTCGGATTAGCTTTAAATAAAAAAGCCCGTATCCTGGTAGCCTCTACCAGTGAAGTTTATGGAGATCCATTAGTTCATCCTCAAAATGAAAGTTATTGGGGAAATGTAAATCCAATAGGTCCTCGTGGTGTCTACGATGAAGCTAAACGTTTTCAGGAAGCAATTACAACTGCTTATCACACCTTTCATCATTTAGAAACGCGCATAGTACGGATATTTAATACGTATGGTCCAAGAATGCGACTCAATGACGGAAGGGCACTTCCTGCTTTTATTGGCCAGGCTTTGCGTGGTGAAGATTTGACGGTTTTTGGAGATGGCAGTCAGACAAGAAGTTTTTGTTATGTAGATGATTTAATAGAAGGTATTTATCGTTTATTACTGAGCGATTATTCCATGCCTGTGAATATTGGAAATCCGGACCAGATAACTTTGAAGGAATTTGCGGAAGAAATTATCAGACTCACGGGAACGAAACAAAAGATTGTTTACAAGCCTTTGCCCCAGGATGATCCAAAGCAAAGACAACCGGATATTAGCCTCGCTAAAAAATTATTAAACTGGGAACCGATTGTAAACAGGGCGGAAGGATTAAAAATTACATACGAATATTTTAAATCGTTACCGCAGGATGAACTGTACAAATTACCTAAAGAGTTTATCCGTAGGGAAATCCTCTCCAATAGGTAACAAAAATAATTAAGCGTGAAATTCAATAATCGATATTATTAATAAAACAAAAAAAATGTACCAACAGTTAGTTGACAAAAAAAAGAAACTTGCCGTAATAGGTTTGGGATATGTAGGACTTCCAATTGCATTGGAATTTGCGAAGAAAATTTCCGTGATAGGATTTGACATAAATGATGAAAGGGTAGAAATGATGAATAATGCAGTGGATCCAAGTAATGAACTTGAGGCCTCAGCATTTGAAAATACGGATATAGAATTTACCAGTTCGATTGAAAAATTAAAAGAAGCAGATTTTTATATTGTTGCAGTACCTACGCCGGTAGACCAACACAATGTTCCAAATTTAATTCCCATTCAGAAAGCAAGTGAAACCATTGGAAAGGTTATAAAGAAAGGCGATTATGTTGTATTTGAAAGTACGGTTTATCCCGGCTGTACTGAAGGAGATTGTTTACCCATTATTGAGAAATTATCTGGCCTGAAAATGACGGAAGATTTCAAATTAGGCTATTCTCCTGAAAGAATTAATCCGGGAGATAAGGAACATACATTGGGCAATATTATAAAAGTTGTCAGCGGATGTGATGATGAAAGTCTGGATACAATTGCTAAAGTGTATGAACTAGTTGTACACGTAGGGGTTCACAGAGCTTCAAGTATTAAGGTTGCAGAAGCCGCCAAGATCATTGAAAACACGCAGCGTGATTTGAATATTGCTTTAATGAATGAATTATCTATCATTTTTGACAGGATGGATATAAACACTTATGAAGTATTGGAAGCTGCCGGTACCAAATGGAATTTCTTAAAATTTCAGCCGGGATTAGTTGGTGGACATTGTATCGGTGTTGATCCTTATTATCTGACGTACAAATCAAGTAAATTAGGGTATGACGCACAGGTAATTTTAGCTGGCAGAAGTATCAATGATGGCATGGCGGCGCATGTGGCTAAAAAAGTTATTCAGCATATCATTCATATAAACGGTGATGTGAAAAATGCAAAAGTTTTGGTGATGGGCGCTACTTTTAAGGAAAATGTAAGTGATATCCGTAATTCTAAAGTAGCTGATGTAATTAAGGAATTGCAAAGTTATTCATTAAACGTCCATGTAACAGACCCACATGCCAGCAGTAAAGAACTTCAACACGAATACGGCTTTAGTCTAACGGAAGATCTGTCAGATGACTATGATGCAGTTATTGTAGCAGTACCGCACAATGATTATTTAAGTATGGATAATGCAGCTTTTTGCAAGATCACAAATGACGGGGCGATGGTAGCAGATCTGAAAGGGATTTTCCGCAACAAAGTAACTGAAAGAAAATATTGGAGTCTTTAAAAATATACAATGAATAATAATTTTCATACAAAGGATTTAAGTAAACTTTCATTCCTGGTTACAGGAGGTGCAGGTTTTATTGGTAGCCATATCGCTGAATATTTATTGAGAAATAAGGCGGGAAAAGTGCGTGTTTTAGATAATTTAGCAAATGGTTTTCAGTCTAATTTACATGTATTGAGAGCTTATGATGGATTCGAATTCATTGAAGGCGATATCCGTAATATTGATACCTGCAACAAAGCCTGTAAAGGAATTGAATATGTGAGCCACCAGGCGGCACTTGGATCTGTGCCTCGTTCAATCAAAGACCCATCTACAAGTAATGACGTGAATGTAGGAGGGTTTGTAAATATTTTAAAAGCAGCCGTAGATAATAATATAAAGCAATTCGTATACGCCTCATCGTCATCTGTGTATGGAGATGAACCTACTTTGCCTAAAATTGAGAGCAGAGTTGGTAACTGTTTATCCCCTTATGCAGTAAGTAAAAAAGCCGATGAATTATATGCGGAGGTCTTCTCAAAAGCCTATGGTATTCCTGTTTTGGGGTTCAGATATTTTAATATTTTTGGGCCACGCCAGGACCCTGACGGGCCTTATGCCGCTGTAATTCCATTATTTGTTAAAGCGATTATGAACAATACTTCTGCTTTCATAAATGGCGATGGGGAGCAGACAAGGGATTTTACTTATGTTGAAAATGCAGTTCAGGTAAATGTAAAAGGAATGCTTTCTGAAGATGAGGAAGCGAAAAATAAAGTGTATAATGTAGCGGTTGGAGAGAAATATTCTGTGAATTATTTGTATAATTTTATTAAGAATCATTTAAATAGTGACGTAGAGCCAACCTATCGTGCTCCAAGAGAAGGTGATATCCGAAACTCCCTTGCAGATATTTCCAGGGCAAAAGATTTATTGAATTATGAACCAACTACAAAGTTTCAGGATGGCCTGATTAAAACAATTGATTTCTTTAAAGATTTATATTCCAAACCAAAGCATTAATTCATTTTTAATTATTCTACTGCATGCCCATTATAAAAACAGATTTTCCCGGTTTAATTATATTTCAACCGAACGTATTTGAGGATAACCGCGGATACTTCTTTGAAAGTTATAATCAAAACGTTTTGCTGGAGAATGGGATAGATATTCAATTTGTCCAGGATAACCAGGCACGCTCTTCATATGGAATTATTCGTGGGCTGCATTACCAGTTAGATCCATTTGCCCAAACCAAACTGATACGGGTATTAAGTGGTCGGATAATAGATGCGGTGATTGATCTGAGAAAGAATTCTCCTACTTACGGTAAGGCTTATACGATAGAACTTTCGGCTGAAAATAAAAAGCAATTGATGGTGCCAAAGGGTTTTGCACATGGTTATTCTGTTATCAGTGATACGGCGGAAGTATTTTATAAATGTGATGCATTTTATAACAAGGAGAGTGAAGGCGGAATACTTTGGAATGATCCGGCCCTGAATATTGATTGGCAGATTCCTGCGGATAAAGCGATCATTTCTGAAAAGGATATGCACCTGCCTTTGTTTGAAAATTGCCGGAATAATTTTGTTTATAAGGAAGCTTAAAATTTTTTAAGAATGCATGCAGAAAAGACTATTCCAGTAATACTTGTTACCGGTGCAAATGGCCAACTGGCTAGCGAACTAAAAGAACTATCCTCGAATCTCCCCGGCTTTAAATTCCTGTTTACCTCAAAAGAAGATTTACCTATTGAGGATGTGATCGCATTAAAATCTTATTTTAAAAATCAGCCAATACAATATTGCATTAATTGTGCTGCTTATACTGCCGTGGATAAAGCAGAATCGGATTGGGAGAAAGCATTCTTAATTAATGCGGAAGCTGTGGGAAATCTGGCAGCGATTTGCAAAATGCATGATGCAAAATTTATTCATATTTCTACGGATTACGTGTATGATGGAAGTACCGCAGCACCTTTGAAAGAAACAGACGCAACAGGACCATTAAATGTTTACGGCAGTTCAAAATTAAAAGGAGAGGACCTTGCACTCGAAAAAAATCCATCTTCCCTGGTCATCCGTACTTCCTGGGTTTATTCCTCCTACGGTGCAAATTTTGTAAAAACGATGCTTCGTCTTTTCAAAGAAAAAGACAAATTGAATGTAGTGTCCGATCAGATAGGTTCTCCAACGTATGCGGCAGACCTTGCAGCGGTCATTGTTTTATTTATTCAAAAAAATGAAAATGGTCAGTCACTTTCCGGCATTTATAATTACAGCAATAGAGGAGTTACAACCTGGTACGAATTTGCTTTAGCTATTAAAGAGTTGAGTAATAGTCCTTGCGGCATTCTGCCCACAATCACCTCTGCATATCCCACACCCGCCCAAAGACCTCTTTATTCCGTTATGGATACTTCTAAGGTCAACGGTGCTCTTCAAATCGACATTCCTTTTTGGAAAGATAGTTTGAAAAAGTGCATGGATAAACTTGCTTAGGTAACAAAATTTCTTCAACGTCTATAATTAAAAAGCCGGCATCTGCCCAGGTCTCTATATTTTTGTCTTATTTTTTTAATATGAATATAGAAGAATTAAGAAATTTTGCGCTGTCACTGAAAGACACTACAGAAGGTTTCCCCTTCGGAGAAGATACCCTTGTTTTCAAGGTTAATGATAAAGTATTTCTTCTCACTTCATTAATCTCTTCACCATTAAGTTTTAATGTGAAATGCGATCCGGATGGAGCCATTGAATTGCGGGAGCGGTATGCATGTGTCTTACCCGGATATCACATGAATAAAAAACATTGGAACACGATTCTCGTGGACGGAACATTGAAAAAAAAAAAATTGCAGGAATTTATTGAAGATTCGTATATGTTGGTTCTGAAAAAGAAACGCTAAAGATTATTGATTATCTGTTATTAGGAATCAATTATTCATTTTCAATTATCCATTATCCGTTATCTTGCCGCCTGTATGAAAATAATCGATTGGTACATACTTAAAAAATTTCTTGTTACCTTTTTCTTCGCCCTGATTGCGTTGACTTTTTTGGTAATAATTATTGATTTAAGTGAAAGGACTGATGACTTTGCCAAAACAGGTTTGCCTGCTTCTACCATTATTTCTCAATATTATTTTGGTTTTATACCGCGCATTACTGCAATGCTTTTTCCTCTTTTTATATTTATTGCAGTCATATTTTTTACTTCCAAAATGGCCAACCGGTCTGAGATTATTGCTATTTTAGGAAGTGGGGTAAGTTTTAGAAGATTTCTTTTGCCATTTGCTTTTGGCGGTTTTTTATTTACAGGTTTATTGTGGTGGACCAATCAATTTGTACTTCCTCCTGCCAATGAAAGATGGGCTAATTTTAATTCCAAATATATTGACTTTAACTATGGAGGATATGTGAATACCTCTACTATCAGTAATAAATATTTTAAGCTGGATTCATTTTCTTATGCTGGCATCAGGTATTATGATACGACGAGCCGGACTGGATCCAATTTCTTTATTCAGCGTTTTGACAGCACAGAGCTAATTTACAATTTACAAGCACAAACGCTTAGTTGGGATACTGCCTCCAGGAAATGGAAGCTGGACAGGGTGACTGAAAGAACCATCAAAGGACTGAAGCATACAATCGTTGAGACCGATTCTAAATTGATGAATTTTAATTTTAAGCCGCGGGATCTGCGACGGGATGATTATATGAAAGATAAGTTGACAACACCTGAACTGAGCGAATTTATTCAACTTGAAAAACTTCGGGGTTCAGAAAATGTAAATTCACTAATCCTTGAAAAACAGAACCGGAATGCGACACCTGTTTCTGTATTTATTTTAACCATTATCGGAGCTACTATTGCTTCCCGTAAGATAAGAGGAGGAAGTGGATTTCACCTTGCTTTGGGGGTATTGATCTGTGTTATATATATTCTTGTTGGAAGATTTTCGGCTGTGTTTTCCCTAAAAGCGGATTTTAATCCGGTTGTAGCCGCCTGGTTGCCAAATGTGGTATTCGGCTTTCTGGCCTGGATTCTGTACCGAAAGGCAGCTAAATAAATTGACCACTATTTTCTAAAAGTTTTGTTTATCCCCATATTTCTTTTGTTTACCATTTTCTCATAGATTAACTTTAGGGCTCAAGCAATTTTGCAATAGAATCTTAAAGATTTTCAAAATTTTTCTATGGGACTTATAAAAGACAGATTTAAAGCAAAGGCAGATATTCTTGCCGAAGAAGTAAAAGAAATTTTAAAAGAGCATGGGGATAAAGTAATAGGAGAAGTGAAACTATCCCAGATTTACCAGGGAATGCGGGGCATTACAGGTCTGGTAACGGAGACTTCACTTCTTGATTCACAGGACGGGATCCGGTTTCGCGGATATTCTATTCCGGAATTGCAAAAAATGTTGCCAAAGGCGGAAGGTGGAAATGAACCATTACCAGAGGGTTTATTTTATTTAATGCTCGTAGGTGAATTACCAACTGATGCCGATGCTCAACATATGAGCAGTGTATGGCAGAGAAGAAGCCATGTACCCAACTTTGTTTTTGATACGATAGAAGCACTACCGGAAAGCTCTCATCCCATGACACAGTTTGTGGTGGGGATCATGGCTCTACAGACGGAAAGTGAATTTGCCCGAAAATATTCTGAAGGCATGAGCAAGAAGGATTATTGGGCTGCTGTATTTGATGATTCCATGGATCTGATTGCACGTCTTCCGCGTATTGCAGCGTATATCTATCGCCGTAAGTATAAGAACGGAAAGCATATTCAGCCAAATGGTTTATTGGATTGGGCCGGAAATTTCGCGCACATGCTTGGTTATAATGATGAAAGTTTCCGTGAATTAATGCGTTTATATATGACGATCCATTCCGATCATGAAGGAGGAAATGTTTCTGCACATGCGACTCACCTGGTAGGTTCTGCATTAAGCGATCCATATCTCGCTTTTGCGGCAGGTATGAATGGCTTGGCTGGTCCGCTTCATGGTCTTGCTAACCAGGAAGTAATTAAGTGGATTTTTGAAATGCGTGAATCAATTGGGAGTGATCTTCCTACCAAAGATCAAATTGTGGAGTACGTTAAAAAAACACTTGCGGAAGGAAAAGTAGTTCCTGGTTACGGTCATGCTGTATTACGTAAAACTGATCCGCGTTTTGAGGCGCAAATGGAATTTGGTAAAAAGCATATGCCGGATGATCCACTGGTGCAGACAGTTTGGAATATTTATGAAGCCGTTCCGCCCGTTTTAGGATCCATCGCCAAAATCAAAAATCCATGGCCAAATGTAGATGCGCACAGTGGTGCATTATTGGTGCATTACGGAATGGTGGAGTATGAATTTTATACCGTTTTATTCGGCGTGGCAAGATCACTCGGAGTATTAGCAAGTCTCTGCTGGGATAGGGCCTTAAACTTCCCTCTGGAGAGACCAAAATCTGTTTCAAACCGCTTGGTTAAACTTTGGCTGGAAGGAAAAGAAGAAATTTGGGGTGATTAATAAAAAGTTTTCTTTTTACATTTTACGCATTATATTTGCCGCCGCTAAGGAAGACTTTAGCGGCGGTTTGTTTAAAATTAAAATACGTGGGATTAGGTCAGTTGGTAGAGCGCCCCGAATGGTTTAGGGAAGGTCAGCAGTTTGATCCCGAAGGCAATAAAAAGGGATTAGTAGAATTAAATAAACGGGGAATTAGCTCAGTTGGTAGAGCGCTTGCATGGCATGCAAGAGGTCAGCGGTTCGACCCCGCTATTCTCCACATTACAGTAGCCCACTCAACGAGTGGGTTTTTTTATTTTACGATGTTTCGATTCAAGGCATTCTTTTCCATTTTCTATATATAATATCTGAAAGTATAAATGATCGACACAATGCCGGAAGAAATCTGTCTACGAAGGGAGGCCTTCCATGGATTTTAAAATATTCAAAAACGTTTGATACCAGAAGCGAAGCAGTTTTCAGGGAAATGCAAATTAAAAAGAAAAAACGCAGAAAGTATATAGAATGGTTGCTCAGTTCATCCGAATAAAAGATTCATAGCATGCAGGAGGTCATCCCGAACGCTTTAACGGCTTTCGGGATATTCTCCACCTGAAAAAGGCAGAATCATTTTTTGATTTTGCCTTTTAATTTTATATTATAAATCCTCCGGAAATTTACACCACTCATTCAGTAGGTTTTTTTATTTGACAATAATATAGATAGGAGATATAAGAAATCATCCCGAAACTCTCTTTAAAAAACCTTCTTTATAGGTCTCTCCAATTGGAATAACTGCCTCACCAATAAAAATCCGGTTCTTCTCTAATGTATCAATTTTATTCATGGCAACGATATAACTTTTATGTACCCGGATAAAATTACTGCCAGGTAAAATTTCGTCCATATTTTTAAGGCTCTGTAGCGTGATTAATTTTTCTTCTTTTGTGACTACAGAGAGATAATCTTTCAAGCCTTCAATGTATAATATATCTTCATAGGAAACCCTCACCAACTTGCTATCTGTTTTGATAAACATAAAATTATTGATAGTTTCCGGCTGAATATTAATGGATTCAATTGTTTTTTGATACCCTGTAATCATTTGCCTGGCTTTCTCTGCTGCCTTATAAAAACGGTCAAAGCTGATGGGTTTTAATAAATAATCGATCACATTATGTTCATAGCCTTCCAAAGCGAATTCACTATAAGCAGTGGTCATTATAACGGGTGTTTTCTTTTGCGCAATTCTCATGAATTGCATGCCTGTTATTTCAGGCATTTGAATATCGAGGAAAAGCAAATCAACTTCTACATGTTGAAGAAATTCTAATGCTTCGATGGCTGCATTACTTTTAAAGACTAATTCAAGAAATGGAATTTTTTTTATGTAATCCGCAACCAGGGCCAAAGCCCACGGTTCATCATCAACAGCTATGCATCTGATACGTTTCATTTTACAATTCGATATTAAGTGTGATCGTATAATATTTTTCTGAATGATCAATATTTAAATGATATTGATCGGCATAAAGCAATTCCAATCTGCGCTTTACATTTTGTAAACCGATACCGCTGCTTTCATCTTTTCTGCCAACTGCAATTTTATTGGAACATTGAAAAAACAGTTTATTCTTCTCTATGATTAGATTAATAAGAAATGGGTTTTCATCATCATTGACTACGCCATGTTTAAAACCATTCTCTACAAAAGGAACGAGGAGCAATGGCGCAATCATTTTGCCTTCAGTATTGCCTTCAATGTCAAATTTTACGTTTGCTTCTCCTACGCTGCGAAGACTTTGCAATTCTATAAAATCTTTCAAATAGTCAATTTCTTTGGTTAACTCTATTTTTTCACCATCATTATCCTTCATCACATAACGCATAATGCCACTTAATTTTTCGATTGCAGGCAATGCTTTTTCAGATTGATGATATACCAGTGAGTAAATATTATTCATTGTATTAAAGATAAAGTGTGGATTGATCTGACTGCGTAAAAAAGAGACTTCTGCATTTCTTTTTTCTTCCTGCAAAATGGTATTTTCCTTTTGAGTTTTAATAAGATCATTAATGAGCCAAAGGAAAAAGCTGATGACCATTGGCGGAAGGGCGTAGTAAATATTATCGAAAATGTAAAAAGTGATTGGAGTCCCTTTAAAATAGTTAGATACTCCTAAGAAGTGAAGAAATAATACTTCCTCTATTAAATATCGTAGCGATATCCATAGAGCCAGCAATGCAAACCAGCCCAGCCAGGCTTTTTTATATTGTTTTGTTTTAAAATATTTAGGTAAAACAAAAAAGTAATTTAAATAAAAAATTAGAAAGGAAAGAAAAATGCTGCTTAATATGAGAGGCTCAGTAAATTCTTTAAGATCAAATGTTACTTTTTTGTAAAAGAATTGACCAATAAGGCTGGTGCCAATTATTTTGTAAAACCAATAAAAGAAGTGAATCAGTATAACCGTTTGTTTCTTCATGTAAATAATTAATTAAACAAAATAAGGAAACCAATATTGAAAAGAAGTTTTTATTCGACGAACAGGGCTAAAAATACTACGAATAATAGCGAATATTCTGATAGTGATCTGTCATTCTCTGGATTATACTTTAAAACCGCAATTCTGTTTACAATTCCTATCAAAAATTGTGATCTTTTCTTATAAAACCTGTTGAAAGGATAAATAAAGGCGTTGGTAGAATGTTGATGACAATAAATTTTATGTGATAGCATATTTGCTGTATAAAAATCAGACACATGAAAAAAATTACTTCTCTTCTTTTGGCTTCTATGCTATTCAGTATTATTTCTTTTGGCCAAAATGGCTTTGTGGCCGGAAGTGTAAAAGATAACAGCAACCAATCTTTACCATATGCAACTGTTCAAATTAGTAAAAGCCTTGATAGCATTCCCATTAAGGCAACTGTAACCGACAAAAATGGTTTATTCCAGGTGAGTAAAATAGAAAATGGAAATTATATGATTAGCGTTTCCTCAACTGGTTATGAAAAAGAATCATCCTCATTTATTATTGACAGTATCAATCAAAAAATAGATCTGCCGGCTTTCAAATTGGTATCCAATAAAAATGTGTTGGAAGCAGTTAGCGTATCCACGAGTAAAAAATTCATAGAAGTAAAAGCAGATAAAACCATTTTAAATATTGAAAATAATATCATGGCAAGTGGCAGCAGTGCTTTTGATATGATAAAAAAAGGCCCTGCCGTGAGTACAGATAAGGATGATAATATTAAAATGAAAGGAGGAATGGTGCAGATTTTCATAGATGGAAAGCCCTTCTATTTAAGCGGGCAACAATTAACGGATTATTTAAAAAGTTTACCGGCTGAGGCAGTAAGTAAAATTGAAATAATCAGTAACCCCGGAAGCAGGTACGAAGCGCAGGGAACCGCCGGAATTATCAATTTGAAACTTAAAAAATCACAGGCAAACGGATTGAATGGTACTGCCGGTTTGGGTACAGGCATTGGCCGATATCCGAAGGCCAATAGTAGTGTGGGATTGAATTATAGGAAAGATAAATGGAATATTTTCGGAAGCGGTTATTATGGTTATTCAGAAAGTTTTAACCAATTGAATGTTGAAAATGTAATTGGAACAGGAAATGATAAAGTAGTACAATTAAGAGATAATTATTGGCACCCATTCTCTAATTTTTATAATTATACCACAGGAATAGATTATAAAATAAGTGATAAAAGCACCATTGGTTTTCTAATGAGAGGAAGTATTTCGGATACGAAAGCGAATACCGATAATCATACCATTTTTCAAAATGAACAGGGAAATCCCGAAAGCTTTATCAATACACTCAAACAGGATACTACCAAAAACAAGAATACTACTTACAATTTGAATTTTAAAACAAAATTTGATTCATTAGGTAGCGAATTAAATATTGATGCAGATTATGTACGGTATCAATCAAAAGGAATAAATTTAAATTCCAATTATTTCGTGGGGAACAAATCCGATACTTTACGAGAGGCATATATATTCAGAAACAGTAGCCCGGCGAATGTGGATATCATTTCTTTTAAAGCTGATTATACAAAATATTTTAATTCCTCATTAAAATTTGAAGCCGGCATTAAAACAAGTTTTGTAAAAACAGACAACAATTTAATGGTGGATTCAATAAAGAATGGGAAATGGAATTTCGATTACAATCAAAGTAACCACTTCGTTTATGAAGAAAATATCAATGCTGGTTATTTTAATATAAATAAGGAATGGTCGAAATGGAATGTGCAGACAGGTTTGAGAGCAGAACAAACAAATTATACAACCAATTCAATAACTGAAAACCAGGTAAATAGAAAATCGTATATCGATTTGTTTCCTTCTTTCTATGCTTCTTATAAATTAAATGAACACAATACATTTAACTTCAATTATACCAGGCGTATTAATCGGCCCTCGTATCAAAGTTTGAATCCGTTTACCAGTTATGTTGATCCATACACCCGTTTCCAGGGAAACCCTCATTTACAGCCTTCTTATTCAAACTCAATCGAAGTAAAGCACAGTTTTAAGGAGTTTTTATTTACTTCTATTAGTTATCAAAGAGTAAATAATAACAGTATCGATATCATCATTCAGGATGACGCCACCAAAATGATCACCAATACCACATTGAATTCCGGGTACAGTAATTATGCCTCTATGAATATTTCTGCCTACATTCCCATAACTAAATGGTGGTTAACTGAAAATAATGTTAACATGTATTATTCAAATGCTGTTTCAAAATATCCCGGATTTGCTTACGATACAAAAACAGTTAGTGCTGATTTTAGTAACAGCAACACGTTCACTCTTCCAAAAAATATTAAGATGCAGGCAAGTATATATTATAGCGCTCCTTCCACGCAAGGATTTTATCATATAAGAGGAAGTGCTTCGGGTAGTTTTGGGATTCAAAAACAAGTTTGGGATAAAAAGGGAACTATAAAATTTTCAGTTTCCAACATCGGCGCAAATGCATACAGGGCGCATATTGTAAGTGACAAATTAGATATTCTATGGCGAAACCAATGGGAAGGGCCAAGATTTAATATAAACTATTCCTGGAGATTCGGGAGCAAAACTGTTAAGTCAGCACGTTCGAGAAAAACGGCAAGCAGCGAGGAAACCAATAGGGTTAGTTTGTAATTGAACTCCGGCAATAGCAGAATAATAACGAACAACGTTTCAATCTGATTTAAGAAGCTGCTAACATTTTAGTTATGAACGATAGAGTAGTTTTAGAAAAACAATTTAAAATGAAAACATCTATACTATTCTTTCTGGCCTTTTTCTACATTAATTTTTCACTTCAGGCACAAACTGTCAATGGAATCCCCCTAAAAGACATAGAAGAAGAATATCTGCAGATTACTCCAAAGGATATAAAAGCAACAAGCCGTGAAGTACAGCTATTAATTGATTTTGGGCAGGAAACCAAGCGGTTAAGGGATACTGAACAATTGCTTCTGGACAGTGCAGGAAATAAGATGGTATTTAATTCTGAAATAGAAGCATTGA
The DNA here is from genome assembly GCA_038235345.1 of Chitinophagales bacterium. Taxonomy (GTDB): domain Bacteria; phylum Bacteroidota; class Bacteroidia; order Chitinophagales; family Chitinophagaceae; genus Ginsengibacter. The sequence goes on along the minus strand of JBBSUB010000026.1, from coordinate 4,903 downwards.
ATTTTCTGTATAAAAACGGATATGAATTAATAGAAGTTTATAGAACTGATTCTTTCATGATGAGAAAAAGGAAGAAATATTAATGCAAAATAGAAGGCAGCAAAAAAAATGTAACTATTTTATAAAAGATTTGAATAATCTATAATTCACTAATTTAATCATTTAGCCGTCCAACTATTCTAGAATGTAACCATTCAGCAATTAAACCATTCCTCCTACCCCTCCTCATAAAAATCATCCAGCGAAGCAAAATAATTTTCATTCCATCCGTCTATAATATCCTCATATTCTTCCTCCGGGATATTGGTATGCCTGAGTTCTACAGAAGTGCCCTGTTTATGCGGATGTAATTTAATGGTAACAATGGAAGGCTCTTCCTGGTCAAAATACCATTGTTGAACTATGGATTTGTTTGGAATAAATTCTAAATTTTTCCCGGTAATACTGCCATCCCATAAAGAAAATTCACTCTCCGCTTCTGTTGACATCTTTGCCGGTTCACCCGTCCACAATTGAATAGTGGCAGGATTTGAAAGGGCAAGGTAAAGTTCTTCAGGAGGAACCGGAAGTATGTGATATTTTTTAAAATCTTTCATATAATTTTCCCGCGGTATAAAATTATTTTTTAAATGTCGTCAACTGGTATCTTTTCTTTTCAGAGTGGGAAAGTTACGAATGTTGCGACAATTATTTAAGGAAATAAATATCAAAATACGGACTGTTTATCCTTGTCTGGAAAGAACAAAGAGGGTAGATGGTATAAATACTTCCGTTGGTTATATACAATAAAAAATGAACCGTATTTTTCCGCATTTTCTTCTGCGCTTCTATTCAGAAGTGCTTATTTAGCCAATATTTATTTTTGGATTCTTTGCACCTGCAAAATATTATTCCATAAGTGTCGTTTACTTGTTGTCCGAATATCTGAAACAAAAATCTACTTATGAAACACCTAAACGCACTGTTTGTGCTATGCATTATTATGATGTGGTCAAACGCATCTTCCGCACAAATTCAAATGCAAAACAGGTCCCAAATACAAACTTCCGGAAGGGCTCAATTATTTAGGAATGTATCTCAAAAAGTTCCGGCAAAAATATCTGAATTAGAAAAAGCATTTACAGCCAAAGTAGGAACAAATGTAAAACTTCATTTTAAGAATTTTGATTTTGAAGGCACCATTACTTCAACAGTAAAGCGATACGATAATCTTTATAGTGTCGTGATTAAATCGGCTTCTTTAGACAATACACTATTTTCTATTTCCAAAAGAATCAATGAAGATAATACTACCAATTACATAGGAAGGATCATTAATGAGAACTATGCTGACGGCTACGAATTAGTGCAGGATGAAGAAGAAGGCTATGTATTGAACAAGATCAAAATTGAAGTGCTCCTGCAGGATTATTAATTCTCCTGAACTACCTCTTTGCCAATATTATTTTTAAGGATCCCTAAACCTTACATAATGAAAACGAATTTCCTACTTACTTTATTTATTACTATTTGTTGTTTTTCTTTTACAGTACAAAGTCAACCAAAATTGAGTAGTCATCCATCTGCGAAAGCAACAATATTTCTTGATTTTGACGGGCATTTTGTGGAAGGTACTTCCTGGAATAGCGGTGGTTCATTTTATTGTAAACCAGCAGGAATGAGGGATGTGCAGATTGAAAATATCTTTAATCGTGTATCGGAAGATTACCGTCCTTTTAATGTGAATGTTACCACTGATTCTACTGTTTATCTGGCAGCTCCTCTCGCTAAACGCATCAGAATAGTGGTTACGCAAACAAGTGATTGGTATCCGGGTGTGGGTGGAGTAGCTTTTACCGGATCATTTACCTGGGGAGATGATACACCAGCATTTGTTTTTTCAGACAAACTGGGGTTTCGTTCAAAGAATATTGCAGAATGTGTTTCACATGAAAGCGGGCACACTTTAGGCTTGTCGCACCAGGCAAAATATAATGGAACATGCACGCTGGTAGCTACTTATAACGAAGGGGCCGGCTCCGGGGAAATTGGTTGGGCGCCACTGATGGGAAACAGTTACGGCAGAAATTTCTCTGGCTGGAATAATGGACCTACGCCTTATGGATGTACCCAGGAGCAGGACAACTTATCCATTATTACTACAAGAAATGGATTTGCTTATAGAGAAGATGATCATAGTAATGATCCGAATGATTCTCCTACAGAATTTGTCATAGAAAATAATTTATTTAAAGCGGATGGGATTATTACCACGAATACAGATAAAGATGTGTTTAAATTCATCCTGAAGCAAAAAAGCAGTTTTGAATTGAATGCGGTTCCTTTTTCGGTGGGTGAAAATAATGAAGGAGCAAATCTGGATATGAAAGTGGTCTTATTAAATGAATCGCTGGAAGTAATCGCTGAATATGATCCGAAGGTAATTTTGCATGTATCAATTGATACGGTTTTGAATCGCGGCGTTTACTATGTGATTATAAGTGGTGCAGGCAATGAGAATGCTACTAACTATGGAAGCTTGGGTTCGTACTCATTAAATGGAATGTTTTCTCCAAAAAGTGTTTTACCTATTCGTGAAGTAAAACTGAAAGGGAAAGTTGGAAAAGATGCTCATGAGCTTTCCTGGGAAATAATAACAGATACTCCAGTCGAAAAAGTGATCATAGAAAAATCAGAGGATGGAATCCGGTTTACAACATTAGAAACGATTGGTAAAAATGATTCGGATTTTTCTTATCGACCTGAATTGAATGGGAATATATACTACCGTTTAAGGACAATTTCCCAGGCAGGACAAATTACTTACTCCAATACAATCTTGTTAAAATCTGAATACAACACAAAAGGTTTATTCAAAATATCCACCCTTGCGCAAGCCGAAATAATTGTACAGGCCAAAGAAGAATTTAAATTCCAGATAATGGATATAACCGGTAGAAGTATAAAGAAAGGCGTCGGTAATGAAGGCCACTCAACGATAAATATAAGCAGTTCTCCTAACGGAATTTATTTTATACAAATTATAAGTAAAACACAAAAAATAACTCAAAGAATTTTAAAACTGTAAGGTAGATTCATGTGTAAGTTAAGGGCCAGCGTTAGGGGCTGGTCCTTTTTTTAAACTTTCATTTCATTACCCAGCTAGTTAAAGACTGTAAGGTAGATTCATGTGTAAGTTAAGGGCCGGCGTTAGGGGCTGGTCCTTTTTTTAACTTTCATTTCATCACCCAATTAGTTAAAGAATGTAAGGTAGATTCATGTTTAAGTTAAGGGTCAGCATTAGGGGCTGGCCCTTTTTTATTTTGTCCCATTTTTTTACCTCCCAACCTAATATTTAAAACCTCATACCTGCTGAAGGTAGATTCATGTGTAAGTTAAGGGTTAGCCTAAGCGGCTGCCCCTTTTTTTTATTTTCGTTGTATCTTTCGGATTTCCCCTATCCTAACCTGCTATCTGACCTGTCCTGGTTCGCAGTGTAAGTTCATTGTCCGGATTTTATTAGATGTATCCGCCGGGCATTCGACCTGCAATATTGAACACATAGTATTCCACTTATGGAGTGCACGCCTAGCTCCTGATAGCTACTAACTGATAAAAAAATAAACATATTTTTAATTCAGGAAAGCATAAATTGTGCAGTAAAATTTTGTTCTTTTTTTGATCAGTAGTCCGGTCCTATTTTACTCTCATACTTAAAATTCTATTTATGCTTTGGAGAAAATTTAATGGAGATGGAATTCAAATACCCATAAAAAAGGCGGTGGAAAATGCTATAAAAAAAGAAACAGGCCAGGGGTACAAATTAAAAGTCTGCATTGGTACCGATAGCCAGGTTAGAAGCCACGAAACAGAATTTGCAACAGTCATTGTTTTCCTGCGGGAAGGTCGGGGAGGCTTTATGTTTATTCACAATGAAAAGTCCACCATCCAATATTCTATTAAAGAGCGGATGCTGGTTGAAGTTGCTAAAAGTATTGAGATAGCTTACGAACTTTGCGATCTTTTTACCAAATACGATGTGGATATGGAAGTACATGCCGACATCAATACGAATCCCCAGTTTAAAAGTAATGAAGCTCTTCACGAAGCCACAGGCTATATTTTAGGAATGGGTTTCGCCTTCAAAGCCAAACCGGAAGCCTTTGCCAGCAGTAGTTGTGCGAACAAGATGGTTAACTAGGTTTTAGGTAGTAGGTTGTAGGTTGTAGGTCGAGAATTCAATAGATCGCTATATAATGTTCAATCCTGAAACCTGATACCTGAAACCTAATACCTCAAGAAGACTCCGTCCCCATAACTCAAAAACCGAAAATCATGGGTAAGTGCATACTCATACACCTTTTTCCAGTTTAGTCCGATCATGGCAGCGACCAATAATAATAAGGTAGATTTTGGCTGATGAAAATTAGTGACCATTCCTTTAACTATTTTAAATTGATATCCCGGAGCGATGATGATCTGCGTTTGAATGAATAATCTATCCAGTTTTTTATGGGATAAATAATCCAACAAGGCGTTTATACATGATTGTGGGGAAGCTTCCGAATTTTCAAATTCATCTTCATAAACATCCCATTGATGCAAGGCAAGATCTTCCAAAGTAATAAACGGATTAATTAATGTTTTTAATCCCATCCAATAAAGGCTCTCTATGGTGCGCACAGAAGTAGTACCAACACAAATGATATCGTTATCAAGATTGTCCACAAGTTTTCTCAAAAAATCAGTCGATACATCAATCCATTCTGCATGCATTTCATGGTCTTCCATCCGTTCTGCCTTCACCGGTTTGAAGGTGCCTGCCCCTACATGTAGCGTAACAAAACCAGTTTGGTAATTTTTTGCTTTGAAGGATTCAAAAATTTCCGTTGTGAAATGCAAACCGGCTGTGGGAGCGGCTACT
>JBBSUB010000025.1:0-29411 GCA_038235345.1 Chitinophagales bacterium | reverse complement strand
ATTAATAGAGCCATTTAAAGTGTCAATTTGGATATTTTCATCATGGATACTTCCCGTTCCGCTAAAAAGATTTTTCTGAAAATCTCCATGGGCGATTATATTCGTATACGTGTACCCGTTAAAATCAATTTTGCCGATTGCTCCATCTATACCGATTACCACTTCTTTTTCGGAGAAACCACGGCCATCTACTTTTCCGGAGAAATCGATATTTCCCAACTGATTATTTCCAATAAATTTTCCCAATTGAAAATTCTTGGTAGATATTTTACCCTGGTATTGGGCGCTACCCTGATGAGGGATTTTTAAATGGAGATCTGTTTGAAGAGTTCCGATGTCGGTAGAGACTGTGCCAAAAGTGACAAAATCCCGTACATACCCAGTATAGCTTCCTTTGAAAAGAATATTTCCGAAGGCACTTAATTTTGGGTTGGTTACGGATTTAATATCCGGGATCAGCGCGGCAAGTTCTTTGTAACTGGTTCTTAATTTATTTATTCTGAAATCAATAAACGTTTCATCAATTTCCGGTAAACCACGCAAACTCAGATCTCCCTCTAAATAATTTTTACCTCCCTCTGTAACCAGGATATCTGTTCCTGAAATGTTATCAACTCTTCCCCTGGCTTTCCCGGTAATGAAGAATGTTTTGTTCCAGGTTTTTAACGCAGGTGCAAAATAAGAAAGATCTTCACTGGATAAAGTACTGGTTACAAACCGGCCATCCATTTTTACTTTATGAATAAAATCCTGCATGTCGTCAATGAAATTCTCATAATGCAGGGCAAAATAATTTTTTAAATGACTTGTGGGCGTAATGATATCCAGGTTTTGGAATTCCATTAATGCCGGGGTTAATTTAAAGTCCGCGCTAATCTTATTGATCTTGAAACCACTTCTATCTTCCAACGAAAGATTTGCTTCGGCAAGGAGGGAATCCCCTTTTAATTGCAGGTTTTGTATTTCCCCGTTTATCTTGGATAATACAATTCTTGTTTCGTCAAACTGACCTGGTTTTGAAGTAAAATCACTTTGATGTTCAATAGCAATTTTGCTGTCCCGGAGGGTGATTCTTTTTGCAGAAATATCCCAGTCATACGGGTTCCATTGCAATCCCTTAAGCGAATCTGCCCTGATCTTGTCTTCATTAACCGGTAGAACCGCGGCAGGTTTTTTCGGTCGTCGTCCGGGATAGTCATATTGGGAAAATACAGGACTTTCAAGGTCAATCGTATTTATAATGATCTTTTTATTTTTAGTATCTACAAGCTCAGCTTTTAGATCCAGCAAACCAAGTGATACCAGCATGTTTACACCTTTCCATTCATCCCGCTGATCGATCCGTACATTTTTAAGATAAACAGAATTGATGTTTAATTCTATTGCTTTCGATGTATCTGAAATTCCTTTGGATGGGCTGGAAAAATAATCTTCCAGGAACTGGTAATTCCAGACTGAATCTTTCCTGTTTAAATTGATGTACGCATCTTCCAGCCCGATATATTTAAGAGTAATATTATCCTTAAAGAAAAACCAATCAGTAATATTTACTTTCGCTGATCCGGCATAAAGTAATGTGTCTTTCTGGTGATCCAATACCAGCGTGCCTTCCAGTAGCATTTTGTTGAACAGAGCGAAGTCTACATGCCTGATTGAAACAGTTGTGTTGAGGTCTTTTGATAAACGATTCGTAACGTTCCGGACAATTATATTTTGAAAAAAAGTTGTCTGTAATAATATCCATAATAATATCACCAGCAAGAGGATTGCCAGGAGAAATTTCAGAAATATATTATAGACTTTTTTCAGAGAATAATAATTTGTGGCAAAAATAATCAAACCACATCGTTAGGCAAATATAGATAACGTTAAACATTAAATATTTTTATTGGATAAATAATTTGAACTTTTTTTCGTTTTCGTTTCTGACGATACGGGTTTTTTTTTACTGCATACCGGGATAGGTTTTAAAGGATTGGGGCTGTGTAAAATCCCAAAAGAATCAATGAATAATGCGGCTGGAATTTCATTGAACGAAAAGAATAATATATGATTAAAAGTAGTATTTCATTCTATAAAAAAATTGAATTATTATCGCAATAGATTTTATCTAAAACCAAAACGAATCCCTCCATGAAAAAACTAATTGCTTTGGCATGCCTATGCTTTGCAGGATCCACTTATGCTCAATTTAAACTTCCGGCAAAATTCTCTGGTAAGCAATCCGAAAAGCAAACAGAAAAAAAATTAACACCTTCCATAAAAACAGATATTGAAAAAGTATCCCGCGATCTTTACCAGAGTTTTAATAATATTAAGGGCGACACATTAAGGTATTCTCCGAGTGTCATTGCATTTGAGAGTAAGATCATACCTGTAGGAGCCAAGGATTGTATTATTCTAAAACATCCTTATCCAAACGCATATAGCTGGCAAGGCACTATGTTTGAAACCGAGAGTTTTGATGAGGCTGTTGCAAAATACAAATCTTATTATCGCCAGTTAGTGGGTTCCAGTATTACGTTTTACGATAACACGAATTATAAACTGATCGGTGAATATGATACGCCTGATGAGGGAAGAACATTTGCTTCCAGCGTGCTGAAATTGGATGATCCGGGCGTTCACGTGAAATCATTTAAAATCGAGATTGGGTTAAACTATTCCTTCCCGGATTGGACTATAGCAATATCTGTATATGAAAAACTGGCTAATGAGGATTTGAGACCGTCGAATCAGATTAGGATATATTAGTTTGAAGTTTTTAGTTATTAGTTTATAGTTGGGGCTTTTGATAAGGCGGAGTCTGTGTTTTTGGAAGAATGACTTTAAAAAAACAAAATACCCTCAGAAACTGGAAGAAAATTCTCTCCTAATTTTAAGATTATTTTTTTGTTGTGATGTCACTTTGAGCTTCGTCGAAGAGGGGTTGGTTAGAAGTAGAAACTTTTTATTATTAGGATCTTTCTATTGAATTCTTCAATAGCACAATTACTCTCTAAATCCCCCTAAAAAGGGGACTTTAAGTCTCAATTAATCGACTTTTATAATAAATATAATTGTCTTGTTTTATTTATTTTGAATCCTATAGTTATCTTCAAAACCTTAAATTGTTCCAGACTTGCTCTTCACCCCCTTTAGGGGCTGGGGGGCATTCTTACGTAATGTTTGACTTATTAGTTTGAAGTTTTTAGTTTGTAGTTCAGTTAGAAGTTCGAAGTTCAGAGTCTGAAGTAGCTCAAAGCTCATTGCTTTTAAAATTCGTGCAATTCGTACCAGAAATTCGTGTTTAAAAAATAATAAAAAATGCGAAGCATTTAAACATAATACCATCAAAAGCCTCACACAGTGAGGCTTTTGATGGTATATTAGAAATCTGGTCAGTATTCTTTAATACCCTGCCGCTGAATCATCTCCGCGATGATCGGCAACTGCTACAATGGATTTATCGGGCATAATCATGATAACTTCTGTACGGCCAATAGCGCCTCTTTTTCCGATTTTATAGCCCATTTTTTCCAGTGCTGCCACTACTGTCGGGTCAAATGTTTTTTCGATGGAAATTTCATCCGGTAACCATTGATGGTGGAATTTTGGGAAATTAACCGCATCCTGCGGACTCATTCTAAAATCAACGATATCTACAATGGTTTGATATACACTGGTAGGAATGGTTGTTCCGCCCGGTGTGCCTAATACGATCCAGGGTTTGTCCCCTTTTAAGACGATCGTCGGCGTCATACTGCTCAACATTCTTTTATGTGGTTGAATGGCATTTGCTTCCTGGCCCACGGCTCCAAACATATTGGGTACGCCCGGTTTTACGCTGAAGTCGTCCATTTCATTATTCAACAGGAAACCTGCATGTCCCACAACAGTGCGGCTTCCATATCCTCCATTGATTGTGGTGGTAATGGAAACGGCGTTCCCTTTATTATCAATCACATTAAAATGAGTGGTTTCTTCACTTTCCGGAATATTTCCTTCTTTTGTATCCACACTATTTCCTGCTTTGCCGGGAACGAAATCACTCATTCTTTCTTCCAGATATTTTTGACTTACAAGTGTCTTTACCGGTACTTTATAAAAATCAGGATCTCCTAAAAATTTAGCTCTGTCCGCAAAAGCACGTCTTTCTACTTCTGTCATTAATTGTACAGATTCAGGGGTGCCATATTTCATATCTGCAATACCTTTCATGGCACTCATTTTAAGCATTTGCTCCACAATGATCCCGCCGCTACTTGGTAAAGGCATGGTGATCACAGTGTTGCCCCGGTAGTCAAATACTATGGGTTCCCTGTTTACGGCCTGGTAATTTCTTAAATCTTCCAGGCTAATGATCCCTTTTCCTCTTTCCATTTCTTCTACGATCAATTTCGCGGTTTCACCCTCATAAAATCCTTTGGCACCCTGATCACGAACTCTTTCCAGTGTTTTTGCCAGGTCTTTTTGCATCAAAGTATCTCCATTTTTCCAGGGAGTTTCTTTTACAAATGCCGGTGTGACCGTATTATACTGAACAAAGTCTTTTTTGTAGCTATTCAGATTTTGTGCTTCTCTTTCCGTGATAGCATATCCATTTTCTGCCAGGTCGATGGCCGGTTGAATGAGTTTCTTAATATCCATGGTTGCATATTTCATGGATTCAAATATTCCTGCAATCACGCCCGGTACACCGGAAGCTAGATGTCCGTCCTGCGATAAATTCATCTGGGGATTACCATCCTTATCGAGGTACATATCCCTGGAAGATTTTGCCGGAGCTTTTTCACGGTAATCAATGGAAATGTTTTGTCCGTCTTTTAAGCGTATAATGGTAAAACCGCCACCACCAATATTTCCGGCCACAGGATAAACTACTGCTAAGGCCAATTGAGTGGCAATGGCTGCATCAACTGCATTACCTCCTTGCTTTAAAATGTTTACACCTACTTCGCTCGCCAGTGGATGAGCAGATACGACAGCGCCATTTTTAGCTGTTACCTCTTTTGTTATTTTGTATGAAAATGCATTTAACTCACCTAACTTCTGCGTTTCTTTGCAGGAAGGAAGGAAGGCAATTAAACAAAAAAGAAAGCCAATTGGAATGATTCTTTTCATTTTGAATTTTTTGTGAAATTACCAGTTTGATTCTTAATAACCGAACCGTTTATATTATTTTAATACGTCACTTTATAAACTCAAAACCTTGCCATTCTTTTAGAATTGGGCATCGTGCCGGTAAATCTTTACATTCGCAATCTAATTTTATAATCGATGACCAAGTTTTTTAGCACAATACTTTTTCTTTTTTATACCCTGATTTCCTTTGCGCAAGCTCCTGAATCCTACAATTCATCCCGGATCTATGAGCAACTTAAAAAACTAAACGTGCTGGGGTCTGTGTTGTATATCGCGGCGCATCCGGATGATGAAAATACCAAATTACTTGCCTGGCTGGCCAATGATAAATTGTATCGCACCGGGTATTTAAGTGTGACAAGAGGAGATGGCGGACAGAATTTAATCGGAGATGAACAGGGAGTGGCCCTGGGATTGATCCGGACACAGGAACTTCTTGCAGCCAGGAGAATAGATGGAGCAGAACAATTCTTTACGCGGGCTTTCGATTTTGGCTATAGTAAAAGTCCGGAAGAAGCGCTGGATAAGTGGGGGAAAGAAAATATTCTGAGTGATATGGTTTGGGTGATCCGGAAATTTAAGCCGGATGTGATTATTACACGCTTTCCAACCACGGGTGAAGGAGGACACGGGCATCATACAGCTTCGGCAATTTTGGCCGGAGAGGCCTTTGAAGCTGCGGCAAATCCGGAACGATTTAAGGAACAATTTAAATTCGGTGTAAAGCCCTGGAAGACAAAAAGACTGCTATGGAATACGTTTAATTTTGGTGGAACAAACACTCAAAAACCGGATCAGTTTAAAATAGATGTGGGGGGTTACAATCCTCTTCTTGGAAAAAGTTATGGAGAATTAGCTGCTGAAAGCCGTAGTCAGCATAAGAGCCAGGGTTTTGGTGTGGCATCTACAAGAGGAAATTCTTTTGAATATTTTGTAACCATTAAAGGCGAAGCGCCGGTTAAAGATATCATGGACAATGTGCATACAGATTGGAGCTCAAACAATCAAAAGGCCTTGCAGGTAGCTATTGATGAAGTGATAAAAAATTATTCTTTTGTGCATCCTGACAGATCCCTTGGAGGTCTCATAAATATCTATCAGTATCTCCGGAAGAATCCCGAAGGATATTGGCAGAGTCAAAAATTGGAAGAGATAAAAGGAATACTGAAAGCTTGTGCAGGTTTATATTTTGAAGTTTCTTCCCAAAAGAAATACGCGGTTCCCGGAGATTCTATGCGGGTAAATATTGTCGCTAATAAACGTTCAGGTGGCGCGATCAATATAGAATCTGTAAAAATTCAAAATACCTTTTTTGTTCTGAAGGATGTATTGGCCCGCAATGAAAATGTAAGTCATTCAGTGAATATCCCCATTCCGGAAAGAGCAAAAATCTCCCAGCCATATTGGTTGGAAAATCCCAAGGAGTTAGGATATTTTGTGGTAGCTGATCAGCGTTTGATCGGAAAGCCGTGGAATGATCCGGAAGTTGCAGAGATCAATGTAAAATTCAATGGAGAAAATATACTTTACAAAGTTCCGATACAATACAAATCCATCGATCCCGTGATGGGTGAGAAATACCAGCCTTTGTTGATCATACCAAAATTTGAAGTAGAAACAGACCCGGTAATTGCCCTGGCAATTAATAATACACCTGTAAAAGTTGCAGTGAACTCCACAACAAATACAGTAAATTCCTTAACAGACACCATTGAGGAAGTGATTCCAAAAAATATTTTGGAGACAAAAGAATCGAATGGAAATTATTATTCTTTTACTGATTTTAATAAACAGAATAAGGGGATTATTAAGGGAAGTGCTGTGGCAGGTAATAATGTTTTTGATTCGTATAAAACCGTCATTGAGTACGAGCATATTCCGGAGATCATTTATTTTTCAAAAGCTGCTACAGACCTGGTTGGAATCGATCTGTCCATTGCCGGCAAGCGGGTAGGGTATATTGCGGGCGCAGGAGATAAAGTTCCGGAAGCTCTTCATAAAATGGGGTACGAAGTCGTTATGCTGAATGAGCATAATATCACCCCGCAAAATCTAAAAGGGCTGGATGCTATTGTAACCGGTGTAAGAGCCTACAATATTCATAAGTGGTTGAATGATTCTTATGATGTATTGATGAATTATGTGAAAGAAGGCGGCGTGCTTTTGGTTCAGTATAATACTAATAATAATTTCGGCCCTTTAAAAGCGAAAATTGGTCCTTTTCCGTTTAATATTTCCCGCACACGCATAACCGATGAAAATGCGGCTGTGTCCTTTTTAAAAGCAGGATCTCCTTTTTTAAATTACCCGAATAAAATCAGCGCGACAGATTTTAAGGGTTGGATCCAGGAAAGAAGTATTTATCATGCGGCAGATTTCGGAAGTAATTATCAAACGCTATTCTCGATGCAGGATCCCGGCGAGGGGGAGGAGGTCGGAAGCCTGATCTATACAGATTTTGGAAAAGGACGTTTTATTTATACGGGATTGGTATTTTTTAGAGAACTTCCTGCAGGTGTGCCCGGGGCATACAGGCTTTTTGCAAACCTGCTTGCGAAGCCTGAATAAATAATCATGCAAATAAATCATATGGATTTAGATAAAAACATAGACACCGATAAAAAATTCTGGAGACGGCTATATATTATTGTCGCTTCATTTCTTGTGTTGCAAATTGTTCTGTATTATTTTATTACGGAGTATTTCAATAAATAACCAAAGCGTAAAGATTGGATTAAAATCCAAAATTAAAATGATCAACCTGATATGAGTTCACCCGATTGGCTGGTACTGATTGCAACTTTAAGTATCATCATTATTTATGGGGTTTATAAAAGCCGGACTACAAAAAATCTGGATGGATATTTCCTGAGCAACCGGGATATGCCGTGGTATCTTGTATTGCTCAGCATTATGGGTACGCAGGCGAGCGCCATTACTTTTTTGAGTGCTCCGGGTCAGGCTTATTCTGATGGGATGCGTTTTGTACAATACTACTTTGGTTTGCCCTTAGCCATGGTCGTGATAGCGATTGTTTTTGTGCCTGTTTTTAACCGGTTAAAAATCTACACCGCTTATGAGTTTTTAGAGAACAGGTTTGATCTGAAAACACGCACTTACACTTCTTTTTTGTTTCAAATCTCCCGGGGATTATCCACCGGTATTAGTATTTATGCGCCTTCCCTGATCCTGAGTTCCTTAATGGACTGGAATATTTACTACACCAACGTCATCATGGGTGGGCTGCTCATTGTCTATACAGTTACAGGTGGGGCAAGAGCTGTGGCGCACACGCAGAAACTTCAATTGGTGATTGTGATGATCGGGATGTTTGTAGCAGGCTATTGGGTGGTTAAGCTCATGCCGGAGAATGTGAGTTTTATAGATGCCTTAAAATTAGGCGGGGATAATGGAAAGATGAATATCATCACAACGGGCATGACAGAAAAAGGATTTGACTGGCAGGATAAATACAATATCTGGAGTGGTGTGATCGGGGGATTCTTCCTGGCACTTTCCTATTTTGGAACAGATCAAAGCCAGGTGGGGCGGTATCTTACGGCAAAAAATAACCGGCAGAGTAAACTGGGTTTATTGATGAATGGAATGGTGAAAGTTCCCATGCAATTCCTGATCCTCATGTTGGGAGTATTGGTGTTTTCTTTTTACCAGTTTAATAAGGCACCGATTTATTTTAATGAAACGCAGGTAGAGCGGGCAAAACTGACTGATTTTAAAGAAGAATTAACGAACCTGGAATATCAATATTCGCTGGTGGCCGCAGATGATAATGTGCAGAAAGATGCGATCAAAACAAATTTTAAAAAAGTGTTGGTAAAAGCTTTACCGGGAGAAAGCGTGAATGATAATAATTATATTTTCCTGCGGTTTGTGATTGATTATTTACCCAAAGGATTGATCGGATTACTAATCGCCATTATTTTCCTGGCGGCATGGGGGAGTATCGCCGCGGCACTAAACTCCCTTGCTTCCTGTACGGTGGTCGATATTCATAAACGGTATTTTAAAAAGGAATTAACACCGCGAATGGATTACCGCATTTCTAAATTTTATACTTTTTTATGGGGGATATTTTGCATTCTTGTCGCGCAGTTTGCCGGCAACCTGGGCAATAGCCTGATAGAAACGGTCAATATCTTAGGCTCTCTTTTTTATGGAGTGATCCTTGGAATTTTCCTGGTGGCATTTTGGTTTAAGTATATTAAAGCCAATGCTGTTTTTATCAGTGCACTTGTTTCTGAGGTGTTTGTTATACTGATCTATAAAGCGGAAATTATATCCTTTTTATGGTTGAATGTGATTGGCGCTTTATTGGTCATTGCGATTGGTTTGATCATTCAAGCCTTTATCAATACCCGTTCAGAGGAAGTAAAAACTTTATCCAATTAGATTCACTATGTTTCGAAAAATGATACATTGGTACCAGGCCAGAACAGCGAAAGTTCAGCTATTACTAGCTTTCGGGGTATATTTTATTTTCTGGCTTGGTGTCTTGTTGATCCGGCATCATTGGTTTGAAAGACAATCAGACAGTCCGCTCAAACTTGTATCAGAAAGTGTTTTTATGGCTTTTTTTATTACATTATTTTTTGAATGGAAGAAAGTAAAAATGGTTTTTAAGAAGAAGGGATGATTCGCTTTCTTTAAGCATCGGCTTCCAGCATAAATATTTCCTCCACGGATTCATTAAAAACCCGCGCAATCTTTAAGGCCAGAAGGGTAGAGGGATGTATTTATTTTTCTCCATGGCATTGATCGTTTGCTGGCTTACCGGGATGACTATTAATATATTTAACAAGTGATCTCTAATTTTGTTTGGTAGCGGTATTATAATTCCTCAAGCAGGATGTGGGCAATCCGGTTATACGGCGGCTTTTAGTACTATTAATAAAAGGCTTTCTGCTGATGATCTAATCTATGATGCCCTCTTTTTCTTCTTTTACTATCTCCCGTTTACTCATTTTATTTTTTTTCCAGCTTCGTACAATAAAAAGAATGACTATAGTTGCCACAACGGCTAAAGCAAATGATGTAAAAAACATGATTGATAATTTTATATTGTTCTGTAAACTAAAAGCTCAATTATGTTGCCAGATATAGGTATCAGGTGTCAGGTATCAGGTATTAGGTTTTAGGTAGTAGGTAGTAGGTAGTAGGTTTTAGGTAGTAGGTATTGGATTGTAGGTTGTAGGTTGTAGGTTGTAGGTTGTAGGTTGAAGGTATTGGGTTGTAGGTATTGGGTTGTAAGTATTAGGTTGCAGATATTGGGTATAAGAATTAGAACAAGTAGTGGTAGTTCCATTAAACTTTGTCTTGCCGGTTGATATAATGGAAAGTATAGTTTGTTTTAAACAACTATTTTAGTTTTCAGTATTTTCTTTCTGATTTTTTTAAGGAAGAACGTCGCGCTCTGTTTCTCCTGCTCCAGCTTATGATGATATATAGAACAACTATTGCGGTTAGTACAATTGTTCCAAAGATTGATGTGGACATTTATAAGGTTTTAGGTTCTGGGTATTAGGTTTTAGAAAAAAAAATTTCAAGTTTTAGACTTCAATACAAAATACGAATTTCTATTTAGAATACGATTTATGTGACTAGTAATCAAATACCCAAATGAATTTATGAAAGTCTTCAAATACATGGGTTTCCTACGACCTACCACCTCCAACCTGCCACCTCATCAGAAGGCTACTTCCACCAAATCCTCAATCGTCATATTTGAAAAGTATTCTCCTATTTCGAAATTGCTTAGTTTTTCCCGGATAGCCTCTTCTTCATGAGAAGTTTCTTCCAGAGCTCGTTCAATTTCAGAGATATCTTTCTGATTAAAAAAATCTCCGAAGATCTTTACCTTTTTGATGATGCCGCTTTCTACATCCAGGTTCATTTCCAGCATGCCGCCGGTAGTTTTAATTTCCTTTTTGAAACTATAATTGGGCGAATAACCGTAATTCCATTCCCTGGTAGCATATTTTTCATTCCGGATCTTGTCGATCGCTTTGATATCTTCCGACGTGAATTCATACAATCGGCAATCAGCAAAAGTTTCTACAACATGATCCATGATCCTTTGAGTAAATTCTTCAATAGTTAAGGGAGTAGAAAGATGATCGTAAATATTGGTGACTCTTTTTGCGACAGATTTTACAGCTTTATCCTGGTATTTCAGCGGGTTTATTTTCAGAGCTTCACTCACATTTTTCATTTGTGAGGAAAACAATAATGTACCGTGATGCAGGATCTTATTTTTGAAAATATGCTCGGCGTTTCCGGAGATCTTTAAGCCGTCAATAGTGATATCATTCCGGCCTTCAAATTTTGCATTGGCACCCAGGTTTTGCAATACATCTACAATAGGTTTAGTGTATTTCTCAAAATCGATCAGGCTGCTGTCCTTGCCCGTTTTGGTAAAGGAGAAATTCAAATTCCCCAGGTCATGATACACGGCACCACCACCGGAAAGTCTGCGCACCACATGGATGTTATTTTCTTTTACGTAATCATAATTAATTTCCGAAAGCGCATTTTGGTGTTTCCCGATGATGATGGCATTATCATTCCGCCACAGCATAAAGCAGTCTTCCTTGATGTGTTTGAAAATATATTCATCCGTTGCAATATTGAAATAAGGATCAGTAGATTGATGAAAAATACAAAGCATTTTTTTTCTGCGAAGGTACTTCTTTAATGGATGGGGAGGGTGGG
The DNA here is from genome assembly GCA_038235345.1 of Chitinophagales bacterium. Taxonomy (GTDB): domain Bacteria; phylum Bacteroidota; class Bacteroidia; order Chitinophagales; family Chitinophagaceae; genus Ginsengibacter. The sequence goes on along the minus strand of JBBSUB010000025.1, from coordinate 17,558 downwards.
GGTGGCATTGTCCTGAGATTTAATTTCAATAAAACCAATTGTGCATTTTATTGGCAGGAAGAGATGATCACTCTAATATTGGGGGAGTTCTTTTTTGTGTTAAACGTACTTCAATAATTCACCTACTAATTTGAATACAGTTGTCGATGATTCTTCTTTGGCTGCATTTGTATGATCTAAGTGGTTGTAATTTCTTTCAGCTCTTTCAATTGCCAAGTCCACTTTTTTTTTATTCGTATTATCATCTATTTCATTCAATAATTCAAAGAAATCTTCTTCAATTTTCTTGCTGGCATTAAGCAAGTATAATCACTATATAATGTGATTTTGTTTACATTTAAACAGAAATTGAAAATTGTAATCTGATTCTACAATCTCCACTCATTTCAAAAATTTTCCTTTAATAGCAAGCTCTTTTCAGTTTAAACTAGTAATATTGCTGCCATTAATCAAATAAAAGACAAAATCATCTTTATATTTTAAATCAAATTACTATGGATAATCAAATACAAGCAGAAGAGTTGGACGTACGGGTATTCGTACCAATTGAAAGACACCGAAAATTAATACAACTTTTCAAGGAACTGCCTGTGAATGAAAGTTTCATTTTTATCAATGACCATGATCCTTTGCCTCTTTTCTATGAGTTTCGTTCCATTTTTGGAGATGTAGTTGGATGGGATTACCTGAATCGTGGCGGAAGAGAGTGGAAGGTGAAAGTTACCCGCACAGAAGCTTCCCAGGGTAGGGAGTTTACGGATATATCTACCTTGCTTGATCTCAGGAAAGCAAATGAAAAGGAGTGGAAACAAATCGTATTCCACCGTTACGGCATGATGGAACAAGGCGATACAATGGAAATTATTGCAGCGGAAGATCCAAAAGAAATTCACGGCATTTTTGTACAGAAATTTGATGGACAACATTCCTGGATCTATAAAAAACAAGAGCCCAATGAATACGTGGTGCATATCACTAAAAAAGTGAAAAGTGGTTTAGGAGATGATGGTTTTTCAGTAGTAAACGAATTTGACCTGCGGCCTTTTCCACCAACAGAACGGCATGAAATGTTTTATAAAGCCTTTGCAGATACAAAACCGGGAGAAGCCTTTGAATTTATCAACGACCATGACCCCAAGCCTCTTTACTATCAAATGGAGGCAGAAAGCGAGGAACCGTTTAAATGGGAATACCTTGACAAAGGCCCGGATGAATGGAAAGTGAGAGTGATTAAAACAAAGAAATAATTTTTATAAGGGGAGCAGGAAACAGCTCCCTTTTTTTATTTTAAACACGAATTTCAGGCACGAATTACACGAATTCTTAAAACCCTGATGCGTGAAACGTTAACCACGAAGACACGAAGAGTACGAAGAAAGATGAGAAAATAACTTCAAGAGTATAAACACGAATTTCAGGCACGAATTACACGAATTCTTAAAACCCTGGTTCGTGAAACGTTAACCACGAAGACACGAAGAGTACGAAGTAAGATCATAAAATCTTCGATTTCCCTTTGTGTACTTTGTGCCTTGATGGTTTTCTGTTTTCTTTCTAAACCGAACGTTGTGATTAGTCCGGAAGTTGAACAATTTCATCATAATCATACCCTGCTCTAATTAATGCTCTCCTGGCTGATTCTATCGCAATGGGCGCCGGATTAGGAGGGTGAACAGGCACTTCTTCAACCTCTGACAGTAGTTCTAATAATTCTTCCGTTTGATCATGGGTTAATGCCTCACATACATCATACAATCCTCCCGGCTCCTCTTCAGCCATATCGTGTTTTTCTAAAACATGCCGGATTACTTTTATCAAATCTGCATCAGGCGGCGGCACCATTAATGCTGTGATGGCGCCATGTTCCAGCCGGTACCTTGGAATGATTTCCTGCATCACAGACGGATCTGCTTTTCTTGCTGCCGGAAAAAGGGTTTTCTCTTCCATTTTAATATGCCGCAATAGACCTGTTCTAAATTGATGATAATATTCCATGTCAATTTCTCCGGGTTGGGCTGACGCTTTATCCAACAACGTTTCAATGCGGTGATGATCCTGGGAGAAGAAATGGTGGAGTGGTTTGTTCATGGGTTCGTTGTTTTTATATTTGAGCCAGGAAAGTAACTTAGGGTTGCAGAATAATTTCTCTTTAACGAATATAGAGATTTTGTGTGGAAGGCTTTTACGGGATCAGGAATGTAAAAGTATATAAATTAATAAAACAGGCAATGGGACAAACGTATGAAACCTTACCATCGGATAGGACCATTTCAATCGATCAAATAATCTATTTTTACGCATGCTTTTTTTTAATTATTGTATCATTTTATCGGCTTGAGGTTGCGGTGGATTCAGGTAAATTAATTTTTAATTTGGTGATTTCTCAGTACACTCAAATGCATCAGATCAACTCAGCTTTATTCAACAATTTCTCATACGCTATTCTTGGACTTCCTCTAAAATGCACTTCACCACAGAAGCTGTAGCCCAATTTTTGAAAAATGTTTATCATGGCCGGGTTGTCAAAATTTGTATCTGCTTTAATACTGTAAATATTTTTATTACGGGCATATTCTTCTATAAATCCTAATAGCTTTTTGGCCAACCCTTTTCCCAAATGCCCGTCAGAAATAGCTACTCTGTGAAGTACCACATAGTCATCGTTGGATAACCATTTACCAATTATTTTTTCGTATTGCGGTTCGTCGTTAATTAAAACAGCGCAATAACCAACAATCGTTTCTCCTTCTGTCAAAACATATCCAGCATCTTTTTCAATGTCTTTTTGGATCACATCCGGATTGGGATAACCATCCTGCCATTGATTGCTGCCATCTTCTTTTCTGCGTTTTATGGCTTGTTGTAAGATGACCCATATTTCAGGTATTTCAGATTGTATGGCCTTTCTAAATTGGTAATGCATTTTGTTCCTTATTGTTTATTGCCCATTGATTTTCATGCAATCGATAGATACGTTTGTTTGCTCAAATTTATCATGAAAATTTCAATTCGATAGATATTGGAGGGATTGCATTTCGCCATTATTTTATTTTTGCCCTCAGAATATAGAAACATGGAACCGGCGCCACCATTGGCGCGGAAAATCTGTTATCTATAATGCCAGGAACGGGCTACTTAACTATTAAACAAACCCCGCCTTAATAGCAAAATTCACCAATTCCCCGGTCGATTTCGAATTCGTTTTCTTCAGCATACTTTGCCGGTGGTTGTCAACTGTATTAACCGCTATTTTTATCTCCGCGTCAATTTGTTTGCTGCTGTATCCAATAGCCAAAAAACCAATCACTTCCATTTCGCGCAGAATTATTTTCGGAATAATCCGGACGGTTTGCTCCAGTGATTTGCCATCAGTACAATAAAAGTGCTGACAGAAATTGTTACAGCAGAAACACTGGTAACCCCCAATTCTTTTAACGACAATTCGAACGATGCTTTCAGCTCATTAAACACAAATCAAAAGGCTGCAACACTCACCGCCGACAGTTTTGACATTGGTAATTGTAGCTTTGGTGAATTAGATAATGACCATCCTTCTGTTTTTCTTAGTGGTGCACTTACCGGAGATTTTCCTAATCCCGTAAAAGATCTGGGTACGCTTAGTGGATTACAGGTAAACGGTACGATAACCTTATTTACAGGTGAGGGTAAATTATTGAAAAAACAAACAATTTCCACACAAAACATCACATTGGATATGGATGATCTTCCTGTTGAGTATTCGTCGAATAACAATGGACATTTTAAATGATTCTTCTATAATATTTTTTTTAAAAATTAAAATTTCAATTTAAATCTTTTAATTTAATTGAAACGGTAAAGACTTATTCTACCAATGAATTCACCGTCCAGGCTTCTTCTTCTTTAGGAGAAAATAACTCTGACATTCTCAAGAATTATCTGCTATCATTCGTACGGGGCGGCAGGAATTTTAAGCAAAGCAAGTATCTGCAGATGAAGAATACTTTAAAGTTCGACTTTGCACAACCTGCCTTGATTTATTAATAGCAAATCATTTCTACTTTTGTTATTTTTTATTTCTTTGAGTCAACCATTTTCCAATATACTTCGTAAAAATCTTTCTTCTCGTTGTTATTATTCTTTATTAAGTCCGCAAAATAGTTGGTCAGATTTTCCTTTTCAGGAGATTCTTTTGAAAGCAAATCTGTTTCATTTTCATCGAATACCATAACAGATGCGTAGATTTGTTTCATATCTTCAATTCCGTTCGTAATAACATTGTATTTTTTTTCATTTGAATATAAATCGACTTTTTCCCACAATAACATTGGATGTGTTTTATTACCTGAATGAATTGCTTTGTCCCATTTGCCAAATTTGTCAAACATAACCTTTTGAGTATAAAATGCAGTAAAGACGCATTCAAATCTTACTTCATTAATTTTAATTGTGTCATTATTTGAGACAGTTTCATATTTCCCATACACTATCTTTTTGTAGCCATTTTGATGTAGTTGCGGACATTTAATCTCTTCGGCTACTTTTTGGGAGGAGGAACATCCAAAAATTGTAAGAACTAAAAATACTGTAATTGATTGCTTCATAGATTTTTTAATTATTTGCTTACGATAGGTAGAGATTATTTTAATAAATTGTTTGAAATTATTCTGCTCCAATAGGATTATAAGCTTTTTTAATACAGCCTTCTTCAAAACTTCCGCAGTAAAACCTAAGCCATTTTAAAGCATCTTGTTCCCTGCATTTATTGTTCATTCAATGTTAATGAATTCATTATTTGATGTGCTGTACTAAACCATTTTTCCTTTTCTCCAATGGTGCAATTAAAAGTGGTCAAAAGAAGGTGTCCGTCTAAATCCGTATAGAAAATGAGGTTATAAATTTTTGTGTCTATGGCCTGGGTGATTAATTCTAAATACCCAATGTCTCGTCCATTAATTTTCTTTACTCCATTTGATAACCATTCGGCATTTGGATGAGCATTTTTAAAAGCTGAAATAAAATAGTCTTTATAAATGTCCATTTGTTGCTGAGTAGCTTTGCTTGAGGAATGATTAAAAGCAACATTGATTTTCCCATCTTCATCACTATAAACCAGGGTTGGTCTTTGTGTTCGGGGGTACTTGAACTTAAGCATTTCTTCCGGCATAATGCCAAAATCCATTGGTAGGAGAATCTCAACTTTACCATTTAAAACGATTTTCTTTTCTAGTTTTATCTGATCCGTTTTCCAGGAAGCCAGGGTTGAAATAAGTAGGGCAACGATAAATACATTTTTCATTTTTGACGACTTTCAGTATGATTACTAACGCCTTTGTCTATTTAATATTTTGTGTTTCTGACGAATGAGCCTTTACTTACCTGACGTCATTCCCCTCAATTCCCAAAACCTTCTTCGCCAATAAAATAGTTTCCGGATCACCGGTATACTTCCCTTTTTCATCAGAGAGTTTTATCACGGGATTCCATTGTCCTTCATCCGGCCGGGCATCCGTCATTTTTAAAACAATATTTAGAGGAGTTAGGCCAACATCATTGGTGAAATTTGTTCCTACACCAAAAGATATCCCGATCTTGCCTGTGCAGTATTCGGCGATGTGTTTCACTTTTATATAGTCAAGTCCATCGGAAAATATGATCGTTTTTGATTTAGGATCAATGCCATACGCATTGTAGTGGGCAATTGTTTTGTCCGCAAACTCAATTGGGTCGCCGCTGTCATGCCTTACCCCATCGAAAAGCTTGCTGAACTTTTTATCAAAGGAAGCAAAGAATACTTCCGTAGTATATGTATCTGATAAGGCTATTCCCAGGTCACCACGATATATCTGAACCCAATTTTCAAGCGCTAAAAGATTGGACATTTTAAACCCATACTTGGCAGCATGAAACATAAACCATTCGTGCGCATGAGTACCGATGGGTTTTGTGTTAAAAAGCATAGCTAGATGAACATTGCTGGTTCCGATAAAACAATTCGTTCCATATTCTTTAAGTGCATGCACGGTGATTTTTTGTACCTGGTAGGAGTGTCGTCTGCGGGTTCCAAAGTCTGCGATAGTAATACCAAGTGCTTTGTATTTTCCAATCTTGTTTTTGGCTGTTTGCGCTACCACATCATCAGAGTATCTTTCTCCACCGGTCATTTTATAGTAGAGCTCACAAATCAAAAACATGATGGGCACTTCCCATAAAATGGTTCTGTACCAATAGCCTTCTATTGTAACACAAAGTTCTGATCCATCCTGTGTAACCGTTACCTCATGCGGATCGTAGTGGAATCCCTGCAAAAAATCCAGGTAAGTAGGAGCAAGATAGGGGCAGTTGATCGTCAAAAATTCTTTTTCAGCTTTTGTTAGTTTTAAGGAACCCAGCGAATCTATTTCTTTACTCAACGCCTGCCCAAATCCTTCCGGAAAATCATGATGCCCACGGTTTATAAATGCATATTTTGCTTTTGCTTTCGGAAATAAATTTATCACTGCATTTTGCATGGTAAATTTATAAAAGTCATTATCCAGGATGGAAACAATATGCATAGTTCTTTTTTAAAATTAAAAATAATGTATTGGATTTGGAATTTTGCTTTTCAACAGTTTCAATTTATACTGAATAATAACTTAAAATCCGGAAGTAGTAAAAATTAAAAGAGTATTACTAATTCTCAAAACGCTTTATTCCAGTTTTGTCTTTTCTTTTTTTCTTGATCCCGTATGGACGTCGTATGGACGGGACAGGTGCAAAAGAAACAATAAAACCAAGGCACACCCGATCGGTTATTCACTCATTTTTTATTTATTTATTGGTGTTCATGAATACTTCGGTATTTCGCGCATTTTACCGGGCCGGCGCACGGGAGCACCCAAATGAATTGCAAGATTAGAAGTAATTTAAGAGTTTAACTCCAAACTCCAAACTCCAAACTCCAAACACCTCACACCTACAACCTGACACCTGACACCCGACACCCGACACCTATGCCTGCCACGTCGTCAACCCATACTTGGTAAATGTGTACGGTTTCACTTCTCCACCAAATTTTTTCAGTTTTTCGATTACCTTATGTCGTGTATTTCCCGGGCAATAGAATATCATAAAACCGCCGCCGCCGGCACCACTAATTTTTCCACCTGTAGCACCTGCCTTTTTTGCTGCATCATAGATTTCTTCAATTACAGGATTGCTGATGTTGTGCGCCATACGCCGTTTCTGTAAAAATCCAAAGTCAAGAATTTCTCCAAATTCATCCAGTTGTCCTTTTAATAAAGCTTCTTTCATCCTTCGGGCCTGTTCTTTTAACTGGTGCATTGCCTCAATGCTTTTTTCGTTTTTGCTATGGACATTCTTTACCTGTTCATCAATGATGGAGGCACTTTGACGAGAGGTTGAAGTATAATAAAGAACTAAATTGTTTTCCAGTTCATGCAAGTATTGCGATTTTATACGCAGTGGATTTACAATCACTTTATCATTGCCATAAAATTCCATAAAATTAACACCGCCAAACATTGCAGCATATTGATCCTGTTTTCCACCGGAAAGTTTTAGGTCCTCTCTTTCTATCTGGTAAGCGTAATGCGCAATATCATAATCGCCCATGGGAAGTTTTAGCCATTCCACAAAAGCACCTAAAATAGCTACCACAAGGGTAGAAGAGGTGCCTAAACCGGAGCCGGCCGGTGCATCTACAAAAGTAGATAGGATAAAGCCTGTCTGAGGAATGTCATAATCCTTTTTAATACGGTTATAAACACCTTTTAAAAGGTCCAGGGTACCATCAATGGGTAATTCAGGAAGGATTTCAAAAGTTTGTTCTTCCTTTCTGTCCATGGCACGTACGATGATCTTTTTTTCAAGGATCAATTCAATATTGGCATATGCAAAAAGAGATACGGTAGCATTTAAAATAGCTCCGCCAAACTGATCGCTGTAAGGGCTTACATCCGTTCCCCCACCTGCAAGGCCTATGCGCAATGGTGCTTTACTTCTGTATATCATAAAAGAAAGGTTCTTTGAAAGCTTGTTGATTGGTTTTTTATAAAGAGCGGAAATTAAGTTTAATTTTTGAGAATGATAATGATAAACTTCTTCGATAATGAATGTTTTCCTTTTTTAATACCGTTTGTTTCGTTTCGTCGTTGCGAGTCCCCTTATGAATCAATTAACAACACAAATCCTGCGTGCCGAAGCAATCTTAACTTAATAAGTTTTTAATAGCAAACTATTCGTTTAAGCCGTCGTATACGTTGAGATTTCTTCAAAAACAGATGTTCATATAATAGATAGTAATCACAGAATTGCGAGGCGTCTAACTGAAACTTTCCAAAAGTTGCAAACGACTGTCCGGAATGCAGGCTTCGGACTTCGAACTTTTGGAAAGTAAGGCAGACGGCTTTTATTAAAAGCGAAAAAAGAGGTACTTGCTTGACTCTTTATTTATCACCATTCAAGATCGCCTCCGTCATCACACTCCAGGAATACTTTTTCTTTTCTTCCTTTAAAAAAGGAGTAAAGAAATTTTCTCCCCTGGAAAAATATTCGATAATCTTTTCTGCAATTGCTTCTGCATTTGGCTCGGCAATCAAACCGGCCTTTCCATCAGGGACTAATGACGGCAAGCCACCAACATTTGTAACGATCATGGGAACTTCAAAATGATAGGCCAGAGGTGTAACGCCGCTCTGGGTGGCGCTTCGGTAAGGTTGTACGACGCAGTCCGCAGCGCACAGGTAATATTTTACCTCGCTATCAGCTATGAATTGTGTATGTAAAATTAGATAGGGCTTTATAGCCGGGTCGTTCAATAATTGTTCGTAATTCTTTTCGTCTTCATAAAATTCTCCCGCAACCAAAAGGCGGATGTTTTTTACGCCATATTCAGTATTTAAAAGCTTGATAGAATTCAGTAGAATATCCAGGCCTTTGTATTTCCGGATAAAACCAAAAAATAAAACGATATGCACATCTCCTGTAATATTCAGATGCTGCCGGGCTTCTTCCCTGGGGATCTTTTCACCAAAATTATCGTATAAAGGATGCGGTACAAATTTGGCCGGTTTATCTTTTGCAAACAGTTTCAAATCTTCCAAAACCTTTTCACTCATCGTTATAAACCTGTCGATTGGTTTAACAAAATAGCGGGTAAATATCGTATCTCCAGGTCTTTTTTCGTGCGGGATGATGTTGTCTGCAATGCAGACTATTTGCGTATGTTTATTTTTTTTGACTCTTCGTAAAATTGTCCCGAGGCATGGACCCATAAAAGGAAGCCAGTACCGGACAACGATCACATCCGGTTTCAGGGTTTTCAATTCATTACCTACAGTGATCCAGTTTAGAGGATTCACAGAATTAATTTTTACTTTGATAGGAATGTTTGCAGGTGCAGGTTCTGTTGAAAACTGTGTTGTTCCGGGAAATAAGAAGGATGGATATTGATAAGAGAAAGTATAGATCGTTGCTTCATGACCTTCATCAATAAATTGCTTTGCCAGTCGCTCATTATAAGACGCAAGGCCACCACGTAAAGGATGTGCCGGACCTATGATGACGATTTTTTTCATGGGGTTTGAGCTTTGAGCTAACAGCTAAGAGCTATCACCTAAGAGCTATCAGCTATCAGTATGAGCTTTTAGAGTTTTATTGGTTATGAAAACTTTTTTAGTTTTATCCTGTTATTTTATCTTCTATCAAATAATGATTTCGATCAGAACCATTTCTGGAAATCAATTCTCCGAGGAAACCTGCCAGGAAAAGTTGAGTACCGATGACCATGGCAACAAGTGCTACAAAAAATAACGGACGTTGTGTAACGCCGGTTTGTTCGAAAAAGAATTTAGCAATCGTAATAAAAAGAAAAATTCCAAATCCTAACACGAAGAAAAGTGTGCCCCAAAGTCCGAAGAAATGCATGGGGTTTTTGCGGAACTTCCCCACAAACATAATAGAAGCGAGATCAAGGAATCCATTCACAAAACGGTTCCAGCCAAATTTGGTTACGCCGTATTTTCTGGGTTGATGGGAAACAACTTTTTCTCCAAAATTCTTAAAGCCAGACCATTTTGCCAATAATGGAATATAGCGATGCATCTCTCCATAAACTTCAATATTTTTCACTACTTTATTCTTATAAGCTTTCAGGCCACAATTAAAATCGTGCAAGTAAATACCACTGGCTTTTCGAGTAGCGGCATTAAATAATTTTGAGGGTATATTTTTTGTGAGTTTACTATCATAGCGCTTCTTTTTCCAACCACTCACAATATCAAAATTATCTTCCAGGATCATCCGGCGTAGCTCAGGAATCTCATCCGGACTATCCTGCAAGTCGGCATCCATGGTTATAACCACATCGCCTTTGGTCATTTTGAATCCCTCATTCAGTGCAGCGCTTTTTCCATAATTGCGTTGGAATTTAATTCCTTTTACATGCGGGTTTTCTGCATTTAATTGTTGAATCACCTGCCAGGAATTATCGTTACTGCCATCATCCACCAGAATGATCTCATAGGAGAAATTATTTTCCAGCATGACACGTCTTATCCAGGCTTCCAGTTCCGGTAAAGATTCATCTTCATTAAAAAGTGGAATAACGATGGATAAATCCATTTTAAAGGGTGTGTGATTTAATGTGTAAATAATTTTATAAAACTAAAGCCTCATTTATTTTTATTTCAACTCATTGAGACCCTGGTTTATATTGGGTTTCTTTTTAGTAATACCAGCACCTACAAGGGCAGCAAGTGTTCCTAAAATAATATATTGTAACAAAGTGCCTCCAATGGTAAATACCATAAAAAACTTACTGGTTAATTCAGCAGATTTTTTCATCTGATCATCCGTAAGTGTACCCATTTTCTCCATTGTTTCCCTTTGAGCCTCAAGTGCTTTCTCTTTTACCTCCGGAAAGGCAATGATAAATATCGCCGTGAAAATGATCATGATAACTGTAACAAGTGCTGTTATTTTAAATCCATGGGTGAAATAATTTCCAAATCCTGAGTTATAATTTATTTGTTTTCCATATATACTGATAGAAAGAATAATTCCAATAAAAAATATAGCGTAACTAATCCAGCCCAATGTGGCGTTATGCATATCAAGAAAATATATAGCCAGAGACAAGACTATCATGATCAGGGCAATCGTAACTCCTTTGGATGATGTTGACGTAATGGGTTGTTCCATAATTTTATTATTTATTTTGGTTGGTTTTTAGACAAAAATAACTGGTCTGCATTGAATATCCCAATTGGTTTTCCTTTGAGGGTTTTTCCAACGAAGGCATTATTGCGGCATTTGGAAAATATATCTTTTTCACTGAAAGAATATTCCAGGTCGGGAATGTAAAATGTGAGAGAAGCTTTCGCCCCTTCTTTTATTTCCGGAACAGGTAATTTAAAAATATTCCGGACATTTTCTGTTTGCATTTTAATGAAGCTTTCTGTAGAGATGCCACAAGCACCAAGTGCGCCAAATACACTTTCCAAACCTTCCATGCCATATTTGGCATATTCAAATTCACATACTTTATGATCGTAATCCTGCGGTTGATGGTGTGAGGCTATAAAATCGACCAAACCATCTATAACTCCTTTGCGCAGCGCATCCCTGTCTTTTATGGTTCTTAAAGGTGGATTCACTTTTAAATTAGTATCGTATTCTGCCAGGTCTTCATCACTGAAATAAAGATGATAGGGCGTAACTGAACAGGTGATATTTAAATTCTCCGCTTTTGCAGCGGCTATTAATTCCAATGATTTTTTAGTAGAAACTCCTGTAAAATGAATTTTAGAACCTGTATATCGGGCTAATTCAATATCTCTTGCTACCATTAATTCTTCGGATAATGCCGGCTTTCCGGGTAAACCTGCCCTGGTGGAAATGACGCCTTCATTCATTAAACCATGTGTTCCGATACTTTGATCGTCCGGCAATTGAATGGCGGGAACATCGATGGTTAACAAATATTCCAGGGCTTTTTGTAAAATACCGGAAGATTGAATCGGGTTCAGTCCATCAGAAAAAGCAATCGCGCCTGTATTGTACATATCGTACATTTCACAAAGCTCTTTTCCTTCAGTTTTTTTTGTGATTGCGCCGATTGGCCGGATCGTTACCGGGAGTGATTTTCCTTTTTGAATTAAATATTCCACCTGGCTTTTATTGCTTACAAAAGGCTGGGTGTTCGGGATCAGCATCACTTCTGTAAAGCCACCTGCCGCGGCAGCATTGGCCCCGGATTTCAGTGTTTCTTTATATTCTTCTCCCGGATCACAAAAATTTGCAAAGCAATCCATCCATCCGATGGAAGCATGTAAATCAGGATATTCTACAACCTGGTCAACTTGTACATTCAAATCGTTTCCGATGGTAGCGATCAAGCCATTTTCAATAAAAATATCCTTAACGGTTCCGTGTAATGGAGATGAGGGGGAGTGTATTGTGACTTTTTTGATTAAAACCTTCATGCGGGTTTTTATATATATTTTGGAGCAGCAAAGGTAAGGGGGAAAAATTGGATTTTGGCTGTTAGGTTTTAGCTATTTGGCACCACATCCCTAACCCCATCTCCTGCGGGAGAAGTGGCTTGATTTTTAAATTGTGGGAACTCTTTTATTAAATTCAATGGTATAAATTTTGAGCCATCAGCCATTAGCAATAACTCTGAACTCCAAACTTTGAACTTCTTTATAACTCCCAATTTTAAACACGAATTTCAGGCACTAATTACACGAATTTTTCAAACTACGAACTCCATCCACTGTTTAATAAATAGTTATTTTTCTCAAAACACAGGCGGCGGCTTGTCGGGATTCTCCAAACTACAAACTACTAATTTCCCCATCCAATATTTTCATCACAAACAAATGTTTGTTCTCATAATAATCCGGGATGGTATCGTTTTTATTGGAAAATACGGGTCTGAAATTAAACTTATGAAAAGGGGAATGTTTATCTTCATTTACATTATCTATAAAATCTTGTGGGTAGTTCAACAAAATTTGTGTGAAAAAATAGGATGTTTCAAATCCTTTTGAGGCCATATCCGAAGGTTTACTGCGGTATTTAAGAAAGTATTGATTTGTCAGGTAGTCAGAAAACGCATTCTTCTCCGTGTCGTAATGAGACGTAGTATAATAAATAGGGAAAGAAGGGTAGGAATTTTTCTTAAAGAACGGTTTAAAACCATCCCAGTTAGGCATGCCGATATACATGATCGACGTATTTTTTTGAATCGGATAAATAGCATCAGCGAGTTTGGTAGAAAATATTTCATCCAGGCTGGCACCAATAATGACAACCTTCTTTGAAGTATCCAATAAGAGCCTTAAACCATAAGTAGAAATAGAACTATCCAGGTTTATAGTTTTTATTTTGAGCAATGCTTTTCCTTCAGAAGCATTCGCTGCTTTGAAATAATTTTCTATCCGGGAATCGTTTTTTTGTTTTACAAGGTATATATTATCAGTGCCATGATTTTGTAAAAGGTAACTAAAAATACCATCCACATGCGTTTGTAAGGTTGGATTAACGATCAGTAAATTCGGGTTCTTTTTTATTCCGCCATCATTTGGATAAGTGGCTGATACAAACGGTATGTTTTTGCTTACTGCGTAAGAAGCAAGCTGACTGTATTCAGGATCCCGCACACTTCCGATGATCAGGTCCGATCCTTCTAATTGTCTATTTCTGATAAGAGTGGATACAGGAGTTTTTTTTGATTTTGAATCAAAGATCCGTGCCTCTACTTTTTTACCATTGAGCTGTATTGTATCTAACGCAATCATCGCTCCTTGCACGAAATCGACACCCGGCATGATTAGACGTGGTAAGACCTTTTTATTTTTTAATGTTCCGTTATCAAAAACAGAATCCAAATAAAGAGGAGCTAAAATGGCCACCTTGAATGTTTTCTTTGCAGGCATCAAATTGTCCTGCGCATAGGAATTCACTGTGAATCCTAAAAGAAAAAATGCTAAGAAGAATATGTTGTTTTTAATCATTGTTTTTTAGGTGTCAGGTTTCAGGTTTCAGGTGTGAGGTGTCAGGTAATAGGTAGTTGGTAGTAGGTAGTAGGTAGTAGGTTTTAGATTTTAGGTTTTAGGTTGAATGCCTTCGGCGTTGAATACTTCGTGTTGAATTCCTATAACCCTCCAAAAGGTTTAAACACGAATTTTAGGCACGAACTACACGGATTTTTCAAACTACAAACTACAAACCTCAATCTATAAACTAACCCCTAACTCCTAACTGGTTTTATTCCCACTCTATCGTTGCCGGTGGTTTACTGCTGATATCATACACAACCCTGTTAATACCTTTTACATTGTTGATAATTTCATTCGAAACATGTGCCAGAAATTCATATGGGAGATGCGCCCAATCTGCGGTCATACCATCCACGGATGTTACAGCGCGTAAGGCAACGGTAAATTCATACGTTCTTTCATCGCCCATGACTCCGACACTTTTCACAGGCAACAAGATAGTTCCTGCCTGCCAAACGGTTGCATATAAATTAAAGTCTTTCAACGCCTTTGTGTAAATAGCATCAGCTTTTTGTAACAGATGTACTTTTTCTTCTGTGATATCTCCAAGGATTCTAATCGCCAAACCCGGACCGGGAAAGGGATGCCTGCTTAAGAGCGCATCCGGAAGGCCCAGTTCGTAACCTACTTTCCGTACCTCGTCTTTAAAAAGAGAGCGCAACGGTTCTACTAATTTTAACTTCATAGTTGCCGGAAGACCGCCAACATTATGATGTGATTTGATCATGACAGATGGTCCATGTACTGAAACGGATTCAATCACATCCGGATAAATTGTTCCTTGTCCTAAAAATTCAATTCCATCTAAGAGTTTTGCTTCCTGATCAAAAATTTCAATGAAACATCTGCCGATTACCTTGCGTTTTTCTTCTGGATCTGTTTTGCCGGCTAATTGAGTATAAAAATGTTCTCGTGCATTTACTCCTTTAATGTTTAAGCCAATGCTTTTGCAGGATTCGATTACCTGTTCAAATTCATCTTTGCGTAACACGCCATTATCCACAAATATGCCATACAGATTATCGCCAATCGCTTTATGGATTAAAGTAGCCGCTACAGTAGAATCTACACCACCACTTAATGCCATCACTACTTTCTTATCGCCAATCATTTCTTTTAATTGTGCAACGGTATCATTGATAAAGTGTGCCGGTGTCCAGTCTGCGGAGCACTTACATATATTTGTCAGGAAATTTTTAATGATCTTTTTGCCTTCGGCAGAATGATATACTTCGGGATGAAATTGTAATCCAAATAATTCATGATTTTCTGCCTGGTGGTAAAATGCAGCCACCGGAATATTCGGTGTAGTCGCGGAAATAACAAAACCTTCCGGCAATTCTTTGATACTGTCACTATGACTCATCCATACAGTAGATTTTTCAGTAACATTTTCTAAAAGTGGATTTGGAGAACTAATATGCAGATTTGATCTGCCATACTCACGCTTATCACTTTTTTCTACCTTGCCACCGTATAGTTTGGCAATCATTTGTGCACCGTAACAAATGCCCAGAACGGGAACTTTGTCCACTATTTCTTTTATATTTATCATGGGTGCTCCTTCCTCATTTACCGAATAAGGGGAGCCGGAAAGGATAATGCCTTTAAGATCATCCGAATAGGGAATCTCTTTATTAAAAGGAATTATTTCACAATACACATTGGCTTCCCGAACGGCGCGTCCTATGAGTTGAGTATATTGAGAGCCGAAGTCGAGGATGATTATTTTTTCAGTCATTTGCAGCGAAGGTAAAAAGTTTATTGATTTTTAAAATTGATTTAATTTAAGGATTATTTGTTTTACTTATTCAGAGTTTATAAAAAGTATTTATATTGTATAATAAATTTGTTCATCATGAAGAATATTATTTTTATTTTCAGCCTTTCTTTTCTTTTTATCTCCTGTGATATTACCGGTAATCATACTGCAGGAAATGGAAAAGTCGTTACAGAAACAAGGAAAGTAGCTGATTTTCATTCCATAAAATCATCCGGATCCATAGATATTGAAATCAGTCCTTCGGAATCTTTCTCTGTAGAAGTTCAGAACGATGAAAATTTATTGGAATATGTAGTAACAGAAGTAAAGAATGGAGTTTTGGAAGTAAGATATAAAAGCGGTACTTATTTAAACGATCATGCAAAAGTATTCATAAGTGCCCCCGGTTTGAATGAGATTTCTTCCTCCGGTTCCGCGGACATAGCAATAAATGGCACTTTAAAAAATTCCGGAGAGATCAGTTTTCATTTATCAGGTTCCGGTGATGTGGAAGGCAGTGTGGATGCTCCATCTGTAAAAGCCTATAGTTCAGGATCGGGGGATATTAAGTTATCCGGAAGAACGAAAGACTTTCTATGTGAAATAAGAGGAAGCGGCGATGTGAAATGCGAAGGATTGAGGAGTGAGAACGCAGATGTCAGCGTAATGGGCAGCGCAGATGTACATGTGTTTGCCAGTGTAGGATTGAAAGTAACTGTATCCGGCAGTGGTGATGTTTATTATAGTGGAAAACCTCAAAATCCTGAAATAAAAATCAGGGGAAGTGGGAGTGTGAAAAGTCAGTAGTTTATAGTTCAGTTTGGAGATCGGAGTTCAGAGTTCAGAGTTCAGAGTTTGGAGTTTGGAGTTTGGAGTTTGGACCTGGTAGCTGATAGCTGATTGCTGGTAGTTTACGGCTTATAATTCAAAGCTCATCTCCGGCAACTCCTTATATACAAATGGTGCATCCGGTTCCGGGGAATCTCTAAAATCTTTTGCGACGGTACATACTTCCATTTGCGGAGCAGGAAATTGAGCCCTGCCGATTTCACTGATCCGCTCTTCTGTCAGATCCCCGAAGAGCCATTCATAAGCAAGGTCTTCCGAAAGTATGGCGGGCATTCGTTTACGGCTATTGTGTATCTGCGCCATCAGTGAATTTGCAGCCGTGGTAATGATGCTAAAGGTTTCGATGTATTCCCCGGTTTCTACATCTTTCCAGGGTTGCCATACGCCTGCCATGAAAAAGTAATCCTGGTTTTTAACACCAACGTGATAGGGGAATTTTATGGCGGTTTTTAATGGCTTACCTGTTTTTTTTCCAAGGGGATGTACATGTCGCCATTCATAAAATCCGGTAGATAACACCAGGCATCTTCTGTTTAAGGACGCGTCTCTGAATATTTTATTTGGAAGCAGCATTTCTTCACTTGTTGCATTGAGCGTTATCAAGGGTTGTTGAAATTGTCCGTTTGCTTTTTTATATCCATTCCGGAATCGCAGGACATCCTCCCACGTTTTTAAATATGGTGGTAAAAATCCCCATTCCATTTCTACAACATCAAAATCATTTTCATCTTCCCGTTTCTTTAAAACGGGGGCAGGACCATAATTAAATCCGTTGAGTAGATCTTGTTTTAGAAAAGGAAATTCTGCTATCGATTTCTCAAAATTCTTTAATTTAATGGATTTAATCTGGGTGAGTTTTATTCCATTATAATAGCACATGGGGGGGGTAGGTTTTAGGT
>JBBSUB010000024.1:0-29581 GCA_038235345.1 Chitinophagales bacterium | reverse complement strand
TTCTGGTTTTCAACCTTAGTATCAAAAGAATCTAATCTTAAGGGTATTCATCGATTATTAGAAAAGAGTGGAGCGAAGGAGATCAAAACCATCCCCATGGGAACAGGCAATAAACAAAGCCGGATTGTGGCGTGGACATTTCTTTCCGGGGAAGAACAAAAAGAGTGGGTGGAAAGCAGGGTAATTTAAGAAATTTTAAACACGAATTTTAAGCACTTATTTCACGAATTGAAAAACAGGCATTGCCTGATAACTAACACCTGACACCTAACACCTGATACCTGATACTTAACCCCTAACACCTGACACCTACAATCACCAACTACTTCCCCCACCCCCGCCAAACCCTCCGCCACTCGAACCTCCGCCCCCACTACTGAAGCTTCCTCCACTACCAGAACCACCGGAAGGAGAACTGTAAAAGCTCTGACTCATGGCATTCATCGATTTATCCAGGCTGCCCATAAAGTTCATGGAATTAAAATTGGCTCCGGCATACCCCGCGGAATACCAGGTTGGTGGTGGAATGTCCAGACCTTTCAATTTATCCTTCCAGGTATCTGCTATATCAAACACGATCGCGTAGGGCAACACTTTATCGAAATATTGCGCATCCTGTTTTAAAAATTCTTGCAGGCGGTCCTTTTCCACAGATTTCAGGAATTCTTTAAACCCTAATAATTGGGCGTATAACGCTGTGCCCTTTTTGGTTTTCTTGGGCATTAATGATCCGATGATCATTATAATAATCCCCGAAAGTCCTATTGCTAAGGCTGGCCATTTATTTATTTGAATGTCCGAGATAAAAAAAGTGATTCCGGCCACGATAGCGAAAATTCCAAATACAAGAAAAATAACTCCCATAGGCCTGGAAAAAGAAACATAATAATCTTCCTTATTGATCTTTGATTCGAGTTGCTTTTTAGATTCATACATCGTAGAATATAAAACATTTTTGAGGCTACTTAACTTGACGATGTCTCCTTTTATGAAGATACCGTTGAAAAGAGTTTTCTCAAAATCAAGCGTTTCATTTGGAAGGGATTTCAATTTTACAAATTCATATTCTTTTGTCTTTATCAAGCCTAATAAGGCTTTCTCCTCCAGTTCATTTATTCTTAAATAACCGCCCGCCCCCCAATAAGGCACCAATGCTGTGAGATCGCGCTGATCCAACTTTCCGTCGATCACATAACCGGATACACTTGGGCTCACATTTTCCGGGGGATAAAATTCTGTTTGAATGGTTACCTCTTCATCTTTTCCCCATTTTTTCCAAATGCCAAACATGGTAAAAAATACCAGGATTGGTAATACCAACCAGCCAAAACGGTAATAGGTAAAATCAGGTTTTATTACAAAACCTTTCGGAAATTGAATTCCTACAGTAAGGCCTTCATAAGGTTGTAATATTTCAGTTGTATGCCCCGAAAGCATTTGTCTATTCTGCCAGGTGGCGATGGTTTTATTTTCTTTGGAACCAACTCCTCCTGTTGCGATAAAAAAGACTGGCTTAGACGGAAGAGGATTATAGAATTCCACCGAAAAGGTTACTTTATCAATGGTGGTATTCCATTGTAATCCAACAAGGTTAAAATAAATTTCTGAATAATCTTCGAAAAAATTGATGCTGTTCAATACGGTATAGCTAATAATATATTGTTGAGGACCGCTGATATATTTATCCTTATCACCTATACGAATGGTTATAATATCGCCTTCTTTGGTTTCTTTGAATTTATGATTTTTTACTTTTACATCCTTTATGATCAGTCTGATTTTATGATCAAATACCAATTGCTGATCTGCCTTTTCACTTCCTGCCGGTAATTCATCAATAGAATATTTATACAAGAAAGATCTCATAATCCCGTGCCGTTCCTCCGTAAAATTTACGTCAATGGTCTCGGTAATATTTACAGAGGCATCTTTATTCACCTTCATCTTCACATCATAATTCTGAATAGTAAAGGCTTCCTGAGCCTGGGCAGAAAATACCCAAAGGAGCGAAAGAACAATATGAAGAATAATTTTTTTCACATGTTATAACTTAAAACTTCACCTCCACATTTTGAGCTTCCTGCTGATCTTCCAATTCAAAGAATTCCCGTGGTTTAAAATTGGTCATATTTGCGACAATGACTCCGGGGAACTGTTGAATTCCTGTGTTATAGTCGCGCACTGTTGCATTATAATACCTCCGGGCATTACCAAGTTCACCTTCTATATTCTGAAGAGCGGTTTGAAGTTCTAAGAAATTTTGATTGGCTTTTAATTCAGGGTAATTTTCAGCTATGGCTAAGAGCCCTCTTAATGCGCCACCTAAAACCTGGTTTGCCTGGGCGGAAGCCTGTACATCTCCTGCAGGAACGGCTACGGCTGCGTTACGTGCTTGTGTCACCTTTTCAAATGTGCTGCTCTCGTGTGTCGCATATCCTTTCACAGTATTCACTAAATTGGGTATCAGGTCAAATCTTTTTTTGAGGAAAACGCGGATATCACTCCAGCTATTATCCACTTTTATTCTTGCTTTTACAAATCCATTATACATGCCAATAAGCCAGAGAACCAGGAGGGCGATAATGCCAAGAACGATCCAGAGTATCATAATAGTAAGTTTTAGATTTAGAATTAGATTTAGAAGAACTGTTTATTAGATGGTTATGCAATATAACCAATCGAACCAACTCCCGAAAGAAATTTCTGCTGAATAAGGTTATAAATTTTTCTCATTTAAAATTTTAATCGCATACAATTAGTAACGTTGCAGGAGTCTTAAAAAATAAGATTGGCTGTTTTTTTGTTAAAGGGTCAATAACCATTAAATGATTAAAAAATTTTATGAAAAAGAAAATAACCTTTAAAGGTTTATGGAGAGTAATAAAGAATAGTTTTAGTGGGTTTATTGATGATAATATTACGAAAAAGAGTGCTTCCCTTGCTTATTATACTGTATTCTCAATAGGCCCGTTAATTATTGTAGCTGTTTTTCTGGCAAGTGTTTTTTTTGAAAGAGAAGCAATTGAGGGAAGTATCTATTCTACAATGACACAATTTATCGGCTCAAATGCGGCG
Organism: Chitinophagales bacterium; assembly: GCA_038235345.1. Classification (GTDB taxonomy): domain Bacteria; phylum Bacteroidota; class Bacteroidia; order Chitinophagales; family Chitinophagaceae; genus Ginsengibacter. The sequence continues at coordinate 26,506 of JBBSUB010000024.1, read as the reverse complement.
CTGCAACTCCAGGAAATGATCAAAAATACAGCCATCAGTAGTTCCGGCACTATGGCTATCATTATTGGAACTGCTACACTTGTAATTGGTGCTACCACTGTGTTTGCAGATATGCAGGATTCAATTAATTCTATCTGGGGATTAAAGGCGAAGCCAAAAGCGGGGATTATGAAATTACTGAAAGACAGGTTATTATCATTTGGTGTGATTGCAAGCCTTGCATTTTTGTTGCTCGTTTCCCTGGGGGTGTCAGCCGTAATCGAAGCGTTGAACCAAAAGCTATCTCAGATTTTTCCCGGGTTGGAAGTGACCCTGGTTTACATTGGAAATATTACCATCTCCTTTTTGATTATTACGTTGTTGTTTATGATCATCTTTAAGGTGCTTCCGGATGCAAAGATCAAATGGCGCGACGTATTATCAGGAGCTATCGCGACAGCTGTTTTATTCATGATTGGAAAATTCGGAATATCTTTTTATATAAGTAAATCAGATATTGGCAGCACTTACGGAACTGCCGGATCGCTGGTAGTGATATTGGTTTGGATCTATTATTCCTCTATTATTCTTTATTTCGGAGCAGAATTTACAAAAGCTTTCGCCCTGGAATATGGTGGCAATATTCATCCGAATGAATATTCAGTGATATCTAAAACACTCGAAGTTGAAATGGAAGGTAAAAGTGTGCAGGCCGCCGATAAGGAAATAAAAAAAAAACAACACGAAATAGATCAGGAGCAAGATAATAAGAAACAAGATAATTGAGGTTGAATACCTTCGGCGTTGAATATTTTGTGTTGAATACTTCGTGTTGAATGGTTGAATGGTGAAATTGTTGAATTGCTGAATGGCTCCATTCATATAACGTTAGATAAATGGTGTAATTAGTACTTAAAAGTCCTTTTTACATCTTTGTGTTGTATATTAATTCGTGCTTGAATTTAGTGTTTTAATTTATCGGCTGACAGCTCAAAGCTGGCAGCTCCTTGCTTATTTCCCTCATATTCGCTTATTAAACCCTTTCCCCTTATTTTTGCCAATAAAAAAAATTACTATGCAAACTCTGCTTGTCTTACACAGCATCCTTCGCTGGCTTGTATTAATTTTCGCTTTCTGGACTATCTTCAGCGCTATCAGTGGTCTGATGTCAAAAAGAAATTATGTTCGCGCTGACGATAAAAGCAATTTCTTCTTTATGTTATCAATTGACGTACAATTATTAATTGGAATGATCCTGTACTTTAGCGGGCAATGGTTTGATAAGCTAAAACATATCGGAGATTATATGAAAGATCCGAACGTCCGTTTTTTCGCACTGGAACATTTTCTTTTGATGCTGATCGCCTGGGTTCTAGTGCACGCGGGAAGAATTTCCGTTAAAAAAGCTGCTACCTCTCAGGCAAAATTCAAGAAGCAATTAATCTATTTCGGAATTGCATTATTGATCATATTGGCAGCTATTCCATGGCCATTTAGAGAAGCGCTTGTTAGACCATGGGTTCGTTGGTTTTAATCATTAAAATAGTATTTCAATAAATAATGGTTTTGAGCGTTTCAGCTATGAAAGAAAAAATCCTTTTTTTTAAATAAAATTCCGGCCGGTTTTAATCTTTAAGAAATAAATTGAAAGAGATATAGATCGGTAAGACAAAATAATAATGAATGAATGTAGAAAATGTTGAAAGACCGATAATCCTCATTACAAATGATGATGGAATTACGGCACCGGGTATTCGAAGCCTGGTAGAGGCAGTGAAAGACCTGGGAGAAGTGATTGTAGTAGCTCCGGATAAACCACAGAGCGGAATGGGACATGCCATTACGATTGGTGTGCCTTTAAGGCTTACAAAAATGCCGGGAATCTTTGGAGAAATAGAATCCTGGCAGGCGAGTGGCACTCCTGTAGATTGTGTAAAGCTGGCGGTAGATAAGATTCTTCATCGCAAACCGGATATCTGTTTAAGCGGCATCAACCATGGAGCGAATCATTCCATTAATGTGATCTATTCGGGTACAATGAGTGCCGCCATGGAAGCATCTATTGAAGGCATTCCGTCTATTGGGTTTTCACTTTTGGATTTTCAGTATGAAGCTGATTTTACAGCAGCGAAATATTATGTGAACAAGATCGTCAAAGACATGCTTAAAATGGAAAAAGAGAAGCATTTTTTGTTGAATGTAAATATTCCAAAAGGGCACCTTGAAGATATGAAGGGAATTAAAATTTGCAGGCAGGCATATGCGAAATATGATGAATCTTTTGATGAGCGCATGGATCCTAATGGTAAAAAATATTATTGGCTCACAGGTGAATTTATCAACCACGATGATGGCACAGATACGGATGTTTGGGCGCTGGAACATAATTATGTAAGCGTAGTGCCAGTCCAATTTGACCTGACGAATTACACATTAAAAAAAGAACTTGAAAAAACCTGGAACAATACATGATCTTCAAAAAAGATAATTTCATCTTCGGACTTATATTAGGGTTTATTGCTCCGATGATCGGCTTTCTTGTGTACAAATTTTTTAAATTCAAAAGCCTTTCATTAGAAGAAATGATTCAATGGTTACGGATGAACCCGAACCTGATCACGGTTTCCATTACGGTTTCTCTGATGGCAAATGCAATATTGTTTACCATATATGTAAATGGACATAGGGATAAAACAGCCAAAGGGATTTTTGTACTCACAATGTTCTACGCGATTATAGCCATGACGTTGAAATATTTTTAAAGGCCTTCAGCTATGAGTTATCAGTTTTGAGCTCACAGCTCGTAGCTCCTTGCTTATTACTGGCAGTTCAATGTTTTTAACAAACCCTCCTTTTTCTTTTTTCGTAAATTTGAGAAAAGAATTATTATGAAGTACCTATCAGGATTGATCCTTATGTTTTCAATGACTTTTGGTTTTACCTCGTGTGCCCAAAGCACGAAAAAACAGAAGAAAGAAAAAATCGCTCAATTATCTCAAAAAGACCTTTCAAAATATAGTCAGGCAGTTTTTGCTTCCGGATGTTTCTGGCATACCGAAGCTTTGTTTGATGGCATGAAAGGCGTAGCAGAAGCCGTTTCCGGCTATGCAGGTGGTAAGACCATTGAGCCAACGTATGAAAGTGTTTTGACAGGAAATACCGGCCATGCAGAAAGCGTGATGGTATATTATGATTCCACGAAAGTCTCCTACTCTACTTTAATGAAGGCTTATTTTGAAGCCCAGGATCCAACCTCTGTAAATGGACAGGGATATGATCGTGGATCTCAATACCGGTCTTTAGCTTTTTATAATTCACCGGAGCAAAAGACCATGCTGGAAAATTATATCAAGGAATTAAATGCTTCGAAGATTTATAAAGATCCGATTGCAGTGCAGGTAGTTCCTTATCAAAAATTTTGGAAAGCAGAGGACTATCACCAGGAATATGTTTTAAAAAATCCCAACAGCAGCTATGTACAAAATGTGTGCATAAAGGATGTTCGGAAGTTTCAAAAGAAATTCCCTGAATTGATCAAACCGGATTATATGTTTTAGTTGATTTTGATAAATGGAATGCTTGCTCAATTTTGGGTAAGCATTTTTTTTATTTTAAGATATCTGTTTAAATAACCGGTAAAATTCCTGTTTTATAAAAGACTCAATTTTTCAGCAATTCAAGAATATTACCCACATTTTTATTCTCCATCATTCTCACTGGCTTTAGGATGAAACCAACCCAAAAGCCCGGATTAATAATCTTCGTACTTAACCCGATCACCATATGCTCAATTTGCGTGATCAATCCATTTTTAAGAGCGCCTTCCGCATGCGCCAGCGCTACAGCATTTGCCCAGCTACAATTTCTAGCCGTATCTATGCTGAAATTAAGTACCGCTTTTTCCTTACCACCGGCAATATCACTTAGGAATCGAAGTGGGAACCATATTTTGGTTAATGTGTTTTGAATTAATTGTGCCTGGAAGGCAATCAGTTCGTTTATTTTATTGAAGTCATTTTTAAGATCATAGATTTTATCTCCCGGGCAATTTTCTGCTGTGGCAATACACAGATCCAGATTGATATGTGTACTGATGCCAAGGATTAAATGTTGTAAAACAATCAGACTGGAATTATTACAAGCGTCAAAAACCGCAGACCATACACCGGGACAGGGTTGCTTATTTCTATAGGCTTCCCAGGCAACAAAATATCGGTTAGCGAAACGAACATCCAGTGCTTCCATTCGTTTGCCATCCTCGAAACTATTATTTAAAATCCCCTGTTGTATGTCCGCCGTCATGCGCCTGTATAAAGTCGCAAAGTATCCTATGCGACTATTTTGTTGGATGCTCCAGGCAATAATATCATCCAGCCTGGAAATAACTTCGGCAATGGTGGTGGCTTGATTCATGTTATTTTATTTGGTGTATGCCTTCGTAAATGTACCCTAATTATAATGTTCAAAATCAATGGTGGATTATTTATGGAAATTGCTGTTGTAAAATCGCAAAGAAGGGAATGCAAGGCCTATGGCCTGGAAATATATAAAAGTTACGAAAATCTTATCTCTATGGGTCATTTTTTTAGCTTTCCAAAAATGAGTTCGTTTAAAATCAAATACTTACTTTTAATGTTAGTAACGTAAGACATCCATATGATCCTTTCTTTTGGCAATTCTGAAACAGAACAAGTTTGGTTAGGAAATAGAGTTAAAAAAAATTGCCTGTTGAAATTCAAAATATTAGCAGACGTAAACTAAGAATGCTTAACAATTCATTTAATATTGCAGATTTAAGAATTCCTCCTGCTAATAGATTAGAAAAACTGTCCGGTAATTCAAAAGATTTTTACAGTATTAGAATTAATAACCAATGGCGGATTATTTTAAATGGAATGCTGGAAATGCTGCCCAGGTAGAAGTAATTGATTATCATTAAAAATGTAATAATATAATGGCAGTATTAAAAAATATTCATCCTGGTGAAGTTCTTTCTGAAGAATTCCTGATTCCTAATGATATAACAGCTTATAAATTGGCGAAAGATATTGGAATCCCTCAAACTATAATTTCTGAAATCATCAAGGGTAATCGTAGAATAACTGCTGATACAGCTTTACGTTTTAGCAAGTATTTTGGTAATTCAGCAAAATTTTGGCTTGGCTTACAAAATGATTTTGATATAGAAGAACAGATTGCTACTAAAGGTGAAATACTTGAATCCATAAAAAAACTTAGTCTCAAGGTTGCCTGATCTCGGAATATTCCTATGGATGAAATTCCCGCATCTTTCCATATCAGCGCAGAACTCACGGCCTGTGCAGGTTCGTTTCTAAACGATTAAAATAAAATCTTCATTGTATCAGATAATAAAACATATATGGGAAAGGTAAAAAGGGTGTCAAGCCTATTTTGTTATTACATCTTTTTTCCTGAAAATTGCAGGACAGGTCGCGACCTGTCCCTACAGGGAATATCTTCCTTCTTTCATTTACTTTATGAATGTTAGGGGGTTCAGGGGTAAAACTCCCTCATCTTTTCAACGATTTCTTCCGGCATATTGACACGCTTCATGGTTTTGGCATCCATGAAATACAATGTCACTTCTCCGGCATTTAAAAGTTGATACTTTTCATTAAATATTTCTCCATGGAAAATAATCTTGTGATGCAATGGCAGCTCTTTAACGGTGATGTCTATCCTGATTAAATCATCATAAACCGCAGGCCGCACAAATTTCATGTGCATATCTATCACCGGCATAATCACTCCTATCTCTTCTATGCTCTTATAAGTAAGTCCCAGACTACGTAAAGCTTCTGTTCGCCCGATCTCATAGAATTGAGCATAATTTCCATGATAGACTACGCCCATCTGATCTGTGAGTGCGTAATGAATGCGGAGAGTTGTGGAGAAGGTGAACATAGGTATTAGGTATTAGGTATCAGGTTTCAGGTTGATTGCTATGCGTTAAATATTTCATGTTGAATGACTTCGGCGTTGAATGCTGTGTGTTGAATATTTCATGTTGAATGACTTCGGCGTTGAATACTGTGTGTTGAATCCTGCATGGTGAACGCCTTCGGTGATTATGTCTTTAAGCACGAATTTTAGGAAGGAGAAAGGTCGGTACCGGAGGTAAGACCGGTCGTACTTTCCCCAACTCTTAAAAAACTTTCCTGGTGAAAACTGATATTCTTATTTGGAGGATGACTTCACTTTATCCGTTGTCTGACCTGCGGTACCGACAACTCCGAACCCTGAACCCTGAACTTCAAACTACAAGCTTCAAACTTCAAACTTCAAACTTCAAACTACAAACTTCAAACTTCAAACTTCAAACTATTTCCCGATCATCCCATCCACACTAATCCTTCCCGGGCCACAGAAAAGAATGGTAATGGAAGCTGCAAGATACATCATCCCTTTTTCGCCGGGGCCGAAGATGTCGCCATTGGATGCCATGAATACCACGACAAACATGCCAATGATAATAGGAATCACCGCGAAGCGGGTGAACAGTCCCAGGATCAAAAAAACAGAACAGAAAAGTTCTGCAAAAATGATGAGCGTCAGAGAAACGGTAGAACCTAATCCCATAAAATTCATAAACGTATGTTGCAGTTTATTAAACGAAATTAATTTAGCATATCCATGGGATATCACTAGTATTCCTAAAACAACTCTTAGAACCAGCATGCCAAAATTGAAAGCACCGGTGCTGTATTTGATGGAAAGAAATCTTCTCATAATTATTTTTTATACTTCTGTTAACAAAGATTTGCGCAATTTAAGTTTTCTTACACCCTTCGGTTAAAATAGAAATTTTAACCGGGAAGGTGTTTGTACTTTTGCGAAGAAAAAAAATAAATGCCAGATTAGGAATATTTTCTTTCTTCGCTTTTATTCTGATAAAAAATAAATCAATTATTGATGCATCATATCTTTCTTTCTTTTGCTCTCGCCGTCTTTACCCTTTCAACTTTTGCCCAGGCAAATAATAATGTCACCGATCCTGAAAAGAACTTTAAGGAGGCTAAAGACTTCTTTATAAAGGGACAATATGCCCTCGCCTATCCGTTATTAAAGCCCTTGTTGCGAAAATACCCTGAAAATACGCAAACGAGTCACGCTTACCTGAACCAGGATGTGGAATATTACTACATTGTTTGTGGGCTGAAAATGGATCAGGAAATAGCGGAGGAATCCGCCAGGATATTTGTGGAAGCTGCCAACAATGAGCCTCGTCAGCAAATGATGAGTTTTCATCTCGCCCGGTATTATTTTATCAAAAATGATTTTGCAAGAGCAGTTATATTTTATGAAAGAGCAGGCTATGATAACCTAAGTAATGAGGAAATAGCTGATGCGAAATTTGAACTGGCTTATTCCTATTTTAATACAAATCAATTTGACAAGGCCAAACCGCTGTTTAATGAAATTCACCAACTGCCGGATAATAAATACTATTACGATGCAAATTATTATTACGGCTTTTTAAGTTATAAGGATAGAAATTTCAATGATGCTTTAAAATCATTTCTTGTAGTGGAATCTATTCCAAAATATAAAGATCTCGTGCCATATTATATCGCACAACTGTATTACTTCCAGGGTAAAAAAGATGAGACTCTTCGTTATGCCGAAAAAGCGATCGGGCAAAGAGATGTAACGAATCGTAAAGAATTAAACCTACTGACAGGACAAATTTATTTTGAGAAAAAAGAGTTCGCCAAAGCGCTTCCTTTATTGGAAGCTTATGTAAACAGCAGTGAAAAAGTTAGCAAGGAAGTGATGTATGAATTGAGCTATTGTTATTACGATGCAAATAAGGTTGAAAAAGCGATTGAAGGATTTAAGCAATTAAGTAATGAGCAAGATTCACTCGGACAAAACTCCATGTATTTGTTGGGAGATCTGTACTTAAGAACGAATCAAAAAGTAAATGCCCGTAACGCGTTTAAATACAGTGCGGATAATAGCAGCAACCGTTTACAGCAGGAAATTTCCCGCTTTAACTATGCTAAATTATCCTTTGAACTTGGTTATAATGATGTGGCGCTAAGTTCTATGAATAGCTTCCTGGAGCTCTATCCGGAATCTCCTTATTCCAATGAAGCAAAGGAGATCGTGATCAATTTATTGGCGAACACGAATAATTATACGGAAGCGCTGGCCTTATACAAAACTTTTCCTACGGCTACGCCTACAATGAAGCGGATCTTTCCAAAAATACTTTTTGGAAGAGCAACAGAATTGATCAATGAGCAGAAATTAGGAGAAGCAGACGCGTTGTTTTCTCAGATAATCCAGGATCCTAATTCGGGAACAATCGCCAGCATGGCTCAATTCTGGAAAGGAGAAATTGCCTACAGGCAAAACCGCTATGATGATGCCATTAAAAGCATGAACGAATATTTAAAATATGGTGGCGTACAAGGAGAAGCAAATGTGACGAATGCCCATTATATTCTTGGTTACAGTAATTTGGAATTAGATAATTATACACAGGCCATTGAGAATTTTAAACGCGTGGCCTCTTCCATCAACTCTGAATCTTCGAATCTCGTGCAGGATGCTTATGTGCGGACGGCGGATGCCTATTTTATGTTGAAAAATTATGCAACGGCTAAAGGTATGTATCAAAAAGTGCTGGATAATTCCCTGCCGCAAAGTGATTATTCCCTTTACCAAATGGCCCTCATCGCAGGAATCAATAATCCTGGCGAAAAGATCAGAACATTTAATTCGTTGGTACAGCGTTATCCGCAAAGTGACCTTGTTCCTGAAGCCTATATCCAGATTGCTAACGCGTACATGGCGCAGCAAAAATTCAATGATGCAATCCCATTCCTTGATAAAGTATTGGCCATTAAAACAGCATCAGCACAGTATCCAAAAGTTTATTTGAAGAGAGCATTATCTAATTACAATCTTTCCAGGAACAATGAAGCTTTGGTTGATTACCAAAAACTAATCAGTCAATATCCGCAATCAGAAGAGGCGGAAGAAGCACTGGACAACATGAAGAATATTTATATAGAAATGGGCCGGCCAAACGATTATGTTGACTTCGTAAAGAAATCCGGAAAAGTGATCAGCGTTTCCGAAGCGGATTCTCTTACCTATGCTTCCGCAGAATTGAAATACCTGAATAATGATTGCGCCGGAGCGATTACAACCTTTAATAATTATTTATCCAAATATCCACAAGGAGCATATGCATTGGAAGCTTTGTTCTATCGCTCTGATTGCTATTCTAAAAGTAAGGATTGGGCGAAAGCAGCCCAAGGTTATGAGGACATTATTAAAATGGGAAGCAGCCGGTTTATAGAAAGATCCGCTCTTGCATTGTCCCGCATCTATTATTTCGAATTGAAAGATTATGCAAAAGCTAAAACCAGCTTTATTAAATTGTATGAGGTAGCTACCAATCCGGAAGATCAACTGGAAGCCTTACGTGGTCTCACACGTAGCTTCTATCAGACCAATGATTTTGCGGAAGCAAATATGACTGCGACGGAATTATTGACCAAAAAAGGGATCAGTACAGATGATAAAGCGATTGCTAACCTTGTTTTGGGTAAATCTCTCCAGGTAAATAATAATTGCAAAGAAGCGATTGCTGCATTTAAGCAGGCAGCGGCAATCAATAAATCAGCCTGGGGCGCAGAAGCACGCTATGAGATCGCTCATTGCCAATTCACGCTTAACCAACTGGATATTGCCGAAAAATCAGCTCTTGAAGTAATTAAAGTTGCCGGCGTTGACTTATGGGTTGCAAAATCCTATATCTTATTAGGAGATATTTATTGGAAACAAAAAGATTATTTCAATGCAAAAGCCACCTTTAAAAGTGTATCTGATAATGCAACCATTCCGGAAATAAAAACGGAAGCTTCAGAGAAATTAAAGAAGGTAACTGAAGATGAACAAAGTGAATCTAAAATAAAACCTTAAGTTCTTTTTCATTGAAACAACATGCATAATACTATTCCTTTTTATAAAAAACAGATGATGACAAAATCCTCTTTTAAAATACTTTTTTCTTTTCCGGCTTTACTCCTATCTTATGCGACAGCACATGCACAGGTGGATTCTACAAGAAAGCAAACCATTGAGATCACCTCAGAGTATAAACCCGATTTGCGGAACATGGTGAAAATAAATCTGTATGCTACGCCCATTTCACCGGACACCGGCAGAGCAAGACTTGCCTATAACATTCCTGCCCAGAATTTATTTTTCTCTTACCAACCTGTAGCTCTAAGCCCGCTTGCCTTAAATATGGATAGTGTGGTAAATCTGGGTGATAGAAACCAGGTAAAACTTGGTTTTGGAAATTTATCTACTCCGTATATTTCAGCAGCATTAAGTTTTGGGGATGCAAAAAAAAGCCTCTTAAATATTTATGGTGATTATACTTCTTCCAGGGGAAAGATAACACACCAGGATTTTAGTGAGATTAATGCAAAGGCGATGGGAAGTCTTTTCATAAAGAATAATGAACTTTATGGAAAATTAGGACTTTCTCAACATGAGTATTATAATTATGGTTATGATCATTCTTTTTATGAATATAGCAAAGAACAGTTGCGTAGAAGTTACCAGGATCTGAATGTGGGCGTCGGTTTTAGGAATATATTTTTGAATGACCTGGGTATCAATTACAATCCATATATAGAAGCACATGCATTTGGCAGAGAAGGAGAAGCTTCTGAAACAACGCTAATCTTAAATCTTCCTGTTGAGAAAAAATTTGGTGAGAATGTAGGTGTAAAGGTTTCCTTACTTGGAAATTTCAATACCTATCAAATTAAAAGTACCAATTTAAAAGTCAGCAATACTTTATTCCAGGTTGCACCGGAATTTATTTACAAAGGCGATCAATTTAATTTTCACGGAGGTGTAACGCCATCCTGGAATAATAATGAATTGTCTATCCTTCCAAATCTATACGCAGAAGTACCTCTTCACGACAATGTATTTATGATACAAGGTGGCTGGATCGGACGTTTTATTGAAAACAGTTTCCGTACCTTGAGCGGAGAGAATCCATATATCCAGGATCCGATTTTCCTGAGAAACACAAAAGAAGTTCAATATTATGGTGGAATAAAAGCCACAATCAATAAACATTTTAATTTTAATGCAAAAGTTGCCTATCTGAATTATGATGATGTGCCATTATTTCTCAATGATAATTTTGACGGAAAATCCTTTGTTATTACGAATGAACGCAAGTTGAAAAATTTCCAGATCCATGGAGATATGAATTTTATAAACCAGGATAAATTCACACTCACAGCAGGCCTGGATTTAAATACCTATACCGGTCTGAAAGATAATACAAAGGCCTGGGGATTGTATCCTTTAAAATTAAACAGTTCCGTAAGATGGTACGCCTTTGACCAACTTCTTGTGAAAGGTGACCTGGTTGCTTTCTCCGGTGGAAAAGCACAGAACAGCGACCTTAGTTCAAGAAATATGAAGGGTGGAACGGATCTGAGTCTCGGTGCGGAATTTAAAATAAATAAGCAATTCAGTGCCTGGGCAGATTTTAATAATGTGCTTAACAGTCATTACGAACGTTGGAACAACTATCCGGTTTATGGTTTCCAGGTGATGGGTGGAGTTATTTACAGGTTTTAAACCATTCTTATATGCTTTTTTTTAAAGAGAATGATTTTCTTTTTGAATAAAAATTTTAGATTTGTCCTGATTATGTTGAATCTTATTACATCTTATTTAATTCAGACAGGAGAATGTATCCTACCCGGAATCGGCTCCATTACTCTTGTGAGCACCCCCGCCTCATTGGATGTGGCGAATAAGGAAATATTGCCACCAGTCTCAGAATATCGTTTTTCGGATACCGGCGGTCAACCTGACGAAGCAACTATTCAATATATCGCTTATAAAAGAGGGATTGATACCCAGGAAGCTTTAGAGGAAATGAAACAATTCTCCGGGCTTTTAAAAGAAAAACTTTTTTCCGGAGAAAAGATCCTGTTTAATTCAATCGGAATTTTACAAAAGGACTTGTCCGGTAATATTGTTTTTGAGCCTCAGATGAATCAATCTTATTATGAAGCCTTACCGGCGATAAGAGTTGTCCATAAAGATGTAAAACATGCCATGATCGTTGGCGACAGAGAAACCGATTCTTCAGAAATGAATGAGATGTTAAACGGCGAAACCGAAACACAGTCAAGGAACTCATTTTGGAAGATTGCCGCTATTATATTATTTCTTATCGGAGCAGGAGTTTTGTTTTATCATTTCTACACGTCAAACGCACAAAATCCATTTGGAAATGGCAATAAAATTATTCCCCAGGCAAAATCCAACACGTATATTTCCCGTTAAACTTAAAGGCTTAATTCCATAGATAATATATTTGCACGATGATCGAATACAAAGACTGTCCGCTTTGTGGAAACCACCAAATAATTCCTGTTTTATCTGCAGAAGACTATACCGTTTCGCATGAACATTTCGACATTTGGGAATGCAATCAGTGTTCAGTCCGCTTTACACAAAATTCACCCTCACCAGAGGATATCGGCAAATATTATCAATCAGAAAACTACATTAGCCATAGCGATACCTCCACCGGGCTGATCAATAATTTATACCATCGTGTCCGCAAAAGAACATTGATCCGGAAGAAGAAACTCATGGAAAGGTTTACCGGAAAAACAGCCGGAAGTATTCTGGATGTTGGTTGCGGCACCGGAGCGTTTTTACACACCATGAAGCAAGCTGGTTGGGGAGTTACAGGCCTGGAACCGGATGAGAACGCGGTTAAGAAAGCGAAGGAATTATATGGCATTGAGCCCATGAAGGCTGATGAGATTTACAATCTTTCCCCCGCCACTTTCGATGCGATAACGATGTGGCATGTATTGGAACATGTGCATGACCTGCATGGCTATATGAAAAAATTGAAAAGTCTTTTAAAACCAGGTGGGAAATTATTTATCGCCGTACCAAATTATACATCCTATGATGCGGCAAAGTATAAACAGTTCTGGGCTGCTTATGATGTACCCCGTCATTTATATCATTTTTCCCCTAAATCAATGAAGGATCTTTTTTCTTTGCATGGTTTAAAAGTTGAAAAACTTCTTCCAATGTGGTTTGATAGTTTCTACGTGAGTATGCTAAGCGAACAATACCAAAACGGAAAACCCAATTCAATAAAAGGGGGTTTAACAGGAGGAATCTCAAATGCAAAAGCACTGGGAAATCCCGAAAAATGCAGTTCTGTCATTTATGTGGGATCGGCGGAATAATAAACTCTATGATTTACAAAATGCCCTTGGACTTATTTTATAAATCAGGATGGTATAAGATTAGAGAAATCACGAAAGAATTCGTACAAAAACAAAGCCTCACAGCTATTCAATACGGTGAGGCTTTATCATGAGAACTGATCAGGAGAACAATCCGTTAATCTTTAAGAATAGGTTTATTAAAGTGCTTCTGAACCCGCACTTGCTACCGCGTGATCATTTTCTACGGAACTTCCGCTTACACCAATAGCGCCGATAATTTCGCCTTCTTTATTCTTAATCGGAACACCACCCGGAAATGTGATCAGTCCCTGATTTGAATGTTCAATATTGTACAACGAGCCACCAGGTTGAGATAATTCTCCGATCGCTCCGCTATCCATATCAAAAAAACGGGCAGTCTTTGCTTTTTTTATGGAAATATCGCCGGAACCTAACCATGCTCCGTCCATACGTACGAATGCTAACAAGTTTGCACCTGCATCTACTACGGCAATATTCATTTTTGCGTCTAAAGAAATTGCTTTTTCTTTTGCAGCAGCAATTGCTCTTTCTGCCTGGGTTAATGTAATGTTCATGTCTTTGGGTTTAAAAAATTACTAAAGCGACAAATATAGGGGAAAGGTTTGGTTACCATTTAGGAAGTCTCTATATAATATCATAGCCCTATTTTTTGGTGAAAAGGCGTTTCAGGTTTAATTTTTGATGCAAATTCTGCGATGGATAACTGGAAAAGTTCTTTAAACTAAATGTAACAGGTGGAACTTTGAAAGATTTATTAAAAAACGTAAATTTGCATCTGTATTATGATAAACGAAAACAAACCATATTATGCCGATCAGGAGGAAACAGATGTCCTGACGGAAGAAGCAAGTGATTTCCAATTAGTTGTATGGAATGATGAAGTAAATACGTTTGATTGGGTAATTGAAACCCTGGTAGAGGTTTGCGGTCATACTCCGGAACAGGCGGAACAATGCGCACTTTTTATTCATACAAAAGGAAAGTATGCCGTTAAAAATGGTGATTACGATATTTTGAAGCCAATGTGTGATTCAATTACAGATCGTGGTATCAATGCCACTGTGGAACAGGTTACCGCAAAATAATTTCCCGGGGTTGATAAGCAAGCTGACCGTAAATGGATATACCTTTTTTTATACTACCGGAGGATAGTACAGACTTTCCTCATCCTGATACGACGGGTGGTACTGGTATTTTAGCGGTAGGAAGTAATTTAAAGGTTCCGACTCTTTTAAAAGCATATCGTATTGGGGCTTTTCCCTGGTACAATGAAAACGAACCCATTATCTGGCATCATCCGGACCCCAGATTCGTCTTATTTCCGGATAAGGTAAAAATTAGCCATAGTATGAAGGCTATTTTGAATAGTGGTCCTTTTCTATTTAAGGTGGATAGTCATTTTAAAGAGGTTGTCCGTAATTGCCGAAATATTCCCCGACCAAAACAAGAGGACGCAGGTACCTGGATCACCGATTCCATTGAAGAAGCATATACTGAATTATTCAACCAGGGATTTGCCCACAGTGCGGAGGCATGGCATAATAATGAATTGGTCGGTGGCTTATATGGTGTACGGATTGGAAAAGTGTTCTTCGGAGAAAGTATGTTTGCGAAAGAGAGCAATGCAAGTAAATTCGCCTTTATAAAAATGGTCCACTATCTTAAAAAACAAGGAGTAGAAATGATCGATTGCCAGGTATATACCAAACATCTGAAATCTCTTGGTGGAGAATATATCACCAGGAATTATTTTATCAAATTGCTGAACCGCTTAATTCCTTCAGATCCACTTTTTTAAACGGAAATTTTTCAGCGTGTTTATAGATCAATCCACGGATATAATCGTTTTCAGCATAAACAGTCAGATGAGATTTTAGGGTTTCAAGATCATTGATATACATATCCTCCGGCAAATAACCCATTCCATAGAATTTTCCCCGTTCAATTAGAAAACAACTTTGCTCCTCCTGTGTAAGACCTTTATCCAACAGGGCAAAAGATGGTAGTTCATTATTTAAATGATTGATGCAATCCAGGACCCGACTATTGTATTCCTCCGCGAACTGCTTGTTTTCACAATCTCCGTTACATTTGGTTTCCTGAACAGAAGCGCATTTTACATGCTCTGCCTGCAGAAAACATAATCTTGGACAAAGATCAAATGCACGAATCAATTTTTTAAGTAAGTTGTAACCTTCTATCAACAGATTGAAAGAATAAACCGATGGTAGGT
The DNA here is from genome assembly GCA_038235345.1 of Chitinophagales bacterium. Taxonomy (GTDB): domain Bacteria; phylum Bacteroidota; class Bacteroidia; order Chitinophagales; family Chitinophagaceae; genus Ginsengibacter. The sequence continues at coordinate 10,972 of JBBSUB010000024.1, read as the reverse complement.
TTCGTTTCTTTTTTTCAATACATAGACGAATAAACCCATTTCCATCTACAAACTGATACATAGCAAATGTTGGCTCAAACCTTTTCTGGCTGCGGTTTTGCTCCGGCCACAACTTCCTGATCTCTGTACTTTCCAAAATGAACGCCATCAGTTCCGTAGCCGTTTCTTTAAAAGAAATTGTATAGATCTTTTTTAAAAATTCCTGCTTTTGATTATTCGGTTTATTATTGGAAAAATGACTGTTGACACGTTTGAATATATTATTCGCCTTACCGACGTAAATGGGTTTCCCTTTTTTATCATGGAAATAATAAACACCCGGCACATGCGGTAATTTCTTAACCTCCGCGGCTGAAACATTTGGGGGAAGAAACTGTTCTTTACTGTTTGCTTTCAGCATTTTCTCTACACAACCGTTTAGATCGTTTTGTAATAAATGATGGAATAAAGTAACCGTGGCTTCCGCGTCGCCCCTGGCCCGGTGCCTGCCGGCAATATCAATTTTAAGGTGGTGACAGATTTTATCTAATCCATATCCACGCAAGCCCGGAATAATTTGCCTGCTCATGCGTATGGTGCATAATTTCTTACAATCAAATGCATAACCCGCCTGTTGAAAATGATGTCTTAAAAAAGAATAATCAAAATTAACATTATGCGCCACAAAGATTTTATCATGCAGTAATTCAAATAATTCATCGGAAACGGCTTTAAAATCCGGTTCAGATTCCACCATTTCATTCGTGATTCCCGTGAGGGATTCTATAAAACGCGGGATAGTATAATAGGGGTTTAATAAAGTATGGAACTCTTTTACGATACTTTTTCCATCAGAAATAAATACGGCTATTTCTGTAATTCCGTTTGAGGCGGCATAACCTCCTGTCGTTTCAATATCTACGATCGCATAGTACATGCTAACTCCTTTTTTACTAATTAAGTTAGCAAGTTACTAAACCATCTTTGTATTACATTTGCAAACTATAAATTTTCTGAAAAAAACATGGAATTAAGTAAAAATTATACGCCGGGACCAATTGAAGCCAAATGGTATGCAACCTGGATGTCGAAAGGATATTTTAAAAGCACGCCGGATGACAGGCCCGCATTCTCTATTGTGATACCTCCTCCAAACGTGACAGGCGTGCTGCACATGGGCCATACGCTCAATGAAACCGTTCAGGATATTTTGATCCGGAAAGCTCGAATGAGTGGCTATAATGTGTGCTGGGTACCGGGAAGTGATCATGCGTCCATTGCGACAGAAGCACGTGTGGTAAATATGCTTAAAAATGAAAAAGGCATTAATAAAAACGATCTGAGCCGTGAAGAATTTTTAGAATATGCTTTTGAATGGAAAGAAAAATATGGCAATATCATCTACAATCAAATAGAAAGATTGGGTTGTAGTGTGGATTGGGACCGTGTTTCATTTACTATGGATGATCATTATTACAAAGCGGTTATTAAGGTATTTGTAGACCTGTACAATAAAGGGAAAATATACCGTGGCGCGCGAATGATCAATTGGGATACAGTGGCAAAAACTGCGCTGAGTGATGAAGAGGTGGAATATAAAGACGAAACAGGAAAACTTTATTATGTAAAATATCAAGTAGTTGGAGAAGATAATTTCATGGTGATCGCTACGCAACGGCCTGAAACCATTATGGGTGACGTGGCGGTTTGTGCTAATCCCGGTGATGAACGATATGCGAATCTAAAAGGTAAAAGTGTCATTGTTCCATTGATCAATAAAGAGGTCCCGGTTATTTTTGATGAGTATGTAGATAAGGATTTTGGAACAGGCGTGTTGAAAATCACACCTGCTCACGATATTAATGATTTTAATATTGGCCTGAAACATCATCTTCCCGTAATCGATACTTTAAATGATGACGGAACTTTGAGCAAGGAAGCACAAATTTATATTGGGGAGGACCGATACGTAGCACGGAAGAAAATAGTCGCAGAACTAAAGGAAAAGGGTTTGTTGCTCAAGGAAGAAGAATATACGACCAGGTTGGGGTATAGTCAGCGGACCAACTCTGTTGCGGAGCCAAAAATATCTACGCAATGGTTTGTAAATATGAAGGAACTGGCAGAACCTGCTTTAGAGGAAGTCGTTTCCGGAAATATTCATATTCATCCGAAAGATAAATTTACGGCTACCTATAAATATTGGCTGGAGAATGTAAAAGATTGGTGTATCAGCAGGCAGCTTTGGTGGGGTCAGCAGATTCCGGCATGGTATGATGAGGATGGGAAATATTATGTAGCGGAAACGGAAGTAGAAGCTTTCAATTTGTATAAAGAAAGCAAGAATGGTCAGGAGTTTAACGAAAATATTAAACTTCGAAGAGATGAAGATGTGCTGGATACATGGTTTTCTTCGTGGTTATGGCCTATAGAGGTTTTCAAGGGAATTTCTGAACCGCATAATGAAGAAATCAAGTATTACTATCCTACTTCGGTTTTGGTAACAGGACAGGATATTATCTTTTTCTGGGTGGCGCGTATGATTATGGCTGGTATGGAATACATGCATGAAGCACCTTTTGCCGATGTGTATTTTACAGGCATGGTACGGGATAAAGAAGGTCGTAAAATGAGTAAGAGTCTTGGCAACAGTCCGGATCTGCTTAATTTGATTGATCAGTATGGAGCAGATGCTGTTCGTTTTGGAATTATGATCTCCTCTCCTGCCGGAAATGATCTTCTCTTTGATGAAAGCGCACTGGAACAGGGAAAGCATTTTAATAATAAACTTTGGAATGCATTGAAGCTGGTAAAAATGTGGGAAGAGAAACTAAAATCTTCCAAAGAAGATGGCAGTGCTTCAAACGGAGTTCATGGGAGCAATTCAAACAGTCATTTTGCCTTGAGTTGGTTTGAGAACCGCATGAATGAAGTTAAGAATGAGGTGGAAGTTTTGATGAAACAATTCAGGTTAAGTGAGGCGTTAAAAACGATTTATTCCCTTATCTGGGATGATTTCTGTAGCTGGTACCTGGAGTGGGTGAAACCTGAATATGGCAGCGCCATTGATGAGAAAGTATATGAAAAAACGGTCGGCTATTTTGATGACCTTCTTCAATTATTGCATCCATTTATGCCCTTCATTACAGAAGAGATTTTCCATTTATTAAAAGATAGACATGAAGACCTGATCGTAAAACAATTTGCTCCTTTATATGTTCCCAATGAATCCGTTTTAAAAACAGGAGAAAAACTAAAAGAAATCATCACCGCGTTGCGTGATGCACGGAATAAGATCAATCTTAAGCCAAAGGAAACGATTTCATTATTTATTGAAACGTCTGATGAGAAGTTGTATGATGATTGCAAATCCATTCTTGTAAAACAAGTGAATGCTGATTCATTGGCTTTTAATGAGAAAATAGAGGACCCGACCGTAACTTTGGTTATTGGAAACGAAAAGATTTATGTTAAATGTGCGGTTGAAATTGATACAAACGCGCAACGTGAAAAGCTTTTAAAAGATATGAATTATAATAAAAACTTTTTGATGTCGGTTGAGAAGAAACTAACCAATGACCGGTTTATTCAAAATGCAAAACCGGAAATTATTGATCTGGAGAAAAAGAAAAAGCAGGATGCAGAGGAAAAAATTGACTTATTGGAGAAAAGTCTGGCTGCCTTGCATTAATTCTTATTTCCTATTTAAAACTATTGAATGAAAACTATTTTAAAATACCTGGTTTGTTTCGTGCTACTTTCTACTTTTACGCAGGCTTTTGCTCAGCAAAAATCAACACAAACCAAGCCTAAATTCAAACCTCCCGTGGTGAAAGTATACCTTGGCGGTCATTCGAATGGCGACAGCATCAGTAAAGAAACGGCTAAACTTTTACTTCCACTGCCTTTGCTGATCCTTGATAGTAAGAACACAGAATATAAAGTAGAAAATTATCAGTTTCTCTATCGCAAAAAGAGTTACATCCCTGGTGCGAAAACAGGAAAAGAGGAAGTCGCATTTACAATTTCTGCGGGGATTTTTAAAGAAACGCCTCTTCCAAAAATATGGATAGATAATGTGGGATTTAATTTATTGAATGGAGAAGAGTTTTATTTTTTCGATATTATTGTAAAAGACAAACAGGGGAACCGGTTTTTAGCTCCTGATTATAAACTGTTCATTTCCAAATGACAAATATTATAAAAGCAGACATACATGATCTTCCGACCATAAAGGACCTGGCCAGAAAAATATGGCCTTTTGCCTATGGAGAAATTCTGTCTGTAGACCAGTTGGAGTACATGCTTGATAAATTCTACGCGATCGACTCGTTGACTGCACAGATGAATAAATCAAAGCATGAATTTTATCTTGCCCTAAATAATGACCGTCCTGCCGGATTCATTTCTGTGGGAAAATCCTCCAGTGATCCCGCTGTTTTTATTCTCCACAAAATTTATGTACTACCCGAATTACAGGGGAAAAGTATCGGAAAATCCTTATTGAATTTCGTGATCGATAAAGTAAAAGCAGACGGAGGAAAAGCACTTCAACTTAATGTGAACCGTCATAACAAAGCATTTCATTTCTATGAAAAAAATGGCTTTGAGACCATTCTGGAAGAAGATATTGATATCGGTAATGGGTATTTTATGAATGATTATCGGATGGAGTTGGAAGTTTGAAGTTCGGAGTTTTTTGTTCGCAGTTCGGAGTTTCGGAGTTCATGCTCTTAGTTCACAAAACCCGGAATATCCTATTCGTCTTCACATACCTGGGAATAAAATAGGAGTTCATTCCCGATAGCATCACTCCCCTGCTTGTACTGGCATGGATGAATTCAACCCACCCGTTTTTATTTTCGGTAATAATTCCCATGTGGCCAACTACTCCACTTTTCTCGTCGGTTCCGGTAAATAAAATAAGATCGCCACGCTTACTATCTTTCAATAAAACTTCCTGTCCTGCATTTGTAAAATCAGCGGAAATCCGGGGAACTTTAATATCAAACCGGTTAAAAACATAGGTAATAAAACCGGAACAATCGAAGCCGTATTTTTTATCGGATGAGCCATATTTATATTTAACGCCAAGGAGTGTTTCAGCAAATTTAACCAGTTCATTCGCAGAGATATTTTTCGTTTGAATATTTACAGCCGGCACCTTCTTTTTAATGACTACAGAACTGCGTATATCCTTCGCATTGGCGGTGGGTGCCGGTGCGCTTGATGATTTCCTGGAACTGCTGCAACCTGTAGCAAAGGCGACCAGGCCTATTAATGCAAAAAAAGAAATAATTCTCATAGGTTAAAAAAGTTTTCTCAAATAGGGTGAACATCTTTTGGGACGGTTAAAAATAAAGAAAGTTTACTTATTAGGTTTCAGGTTTCAGGTTTCAGGTATTAGGTTTTGGCATATTAAGCTTTTTTTTAAAAAAAGGCAGTATTCAACGCGTAGCATTCAACGATCTTAAACGGCCTTAGCCACTCAACGCTCAGCATTCAACACGAAGTATTCAATGATCTTCAACAGCTTTAGCCATTAAACACTCCTTTTCTTTCTTTACTTTTTGTGCTTTGCCTATTCTAAAGTATTTTCGCAGCGTTTATAATTATATTTTTAAAACAAAAATTTAAACAACTATATGGCATACGATTTAATTGTTCTTGGAAGCGGCCCCGGAGGTTATCCTGCTGCAATACGTGCTTCGCAATTAGGAAAGAAGGTGGCGATCATTGAGCGTGAAACGCTTGGAGGCATTTGTCTTAATTGGGGATGTATCCCAACAAAAGCTTTATTAAAAAGCGCCCAGGTGTATGAATACGCGAAACATGCTGCAGATTATGGTATTGAAATCACTGATCCAAAATACAATTTTGGAAATATTATAAAGCGCAGTCGTGGCGTTGCGGATAAGATGAATAAGGGCGTACAGTTTCTGATGAAGAAATATAAGATCGAAGTCATCAACGGCTCGGGAAAATTAACCGGTCCGCAAAAAATAGAAGTAACAGCGGCTGATGGAAGTAAACAAACCGTCGAAGCAAAAAATATTATTATTGCTACAGGTGCAAGAGCCAGGGAACTACCTGCCCTTAAATTAGATGGCAAAAAAGTAGTTGGCTACAGGGATGCGATGAATCTTCCGGAGCAACCAAAATCCATGATCATTGTGGGTTCCGGTGCTATAGGAACCGAGTTCGCTTATTTCTATAACAGCCTTGGAACGAAAGTGACTATCGTAGAATTTCTGCCTAAAATTGTTCCCGTTGAAGATGATGATGTTTCTAAAGAATTAGAGAAGAACTTCAAGAAGCAAGGAATCTCTATTATGCTGAACAGTGAGGTAACGAAAGTAGATACTTCAGGTACCGGAATTAAAGCAACCGTTAAGACACAGAATGGTGAAGAAGTTTTGGAAGCGGATATGTTATTAAGCGCTGTAGGAATTTCTCCAAATACAGAGAATATAGGCCTGGAAGAATTGGGCATCAAAACCGATAAAGGAAGGATCATCGTAGATGGTTATCAGCAAACAAATGTACCGGGTGTTTATGCTATCGGTGATTGTACTCCGCACCAGGCATTGGCTCATAAGGCAAGTAAAGAAGGTGTCAATGCTGCAGAGCATATATGCGGTGAAAAGGTAGAACCAATCGATTATAATAATGTACCTGGATGTACTTACTGTACACCTGAAATCGCTTCTGTGGGCTTCACAGAAAAAGCAGCGAAGGAAGCAGGGTATGAATTGAAGATTGGTAAATTCCCATTTGTTGCCAGTGGAAAAGCTGCCGCAGCAGGAAATACAACTGGTTTTGTAAAAATTATTTACGATGCGAAATATGGTGAATTACTTGGTTGCCATATGATTGGTGATAACGTAACTGAGCTGATCGCTGAAGTAGTTGTAGCAAGAAAATTAGAAACAACCGCTCATGAGATTCTGAATGCAATTCATCCGCATCCAACAATGAGTGAAGCAGTAAAAGAAGCTACTGCTATCGCTTATGGTGAATCAACAGATACCTAGTCGTATTTTTATAAAGAATTAAACGGAAGACCGCTGAAGAAATTCGGCGGTTTTTTTTGGTAGTAGTTTTTAGGTATAGGTAGAAGGTAGAAGATGAAATGCCTTCGGCATTTTTTATAAATCTAAGAATTTTTAAACACGAATTTTAGGCACGAATTACACGAATTCAAAAAATAAAACTCATAGTTCATAATTCCGCTTTTTTACCACACGGCCAATTAAAAGAAGAGAAGAAAAAGTTTGAAATGTTCAAATGTTTTAAGTAAATATATAATTTAGAATAAAATTGCTACACAAATAGAATTAATAATAAACTAAAATTAATTTAGACCTAAAAGTCCCATTTAGGGGATTTAGGGGTAAATTCTGAAACTTTAGAAATTAAAAATTTTCCAAATCTTTTTACGGAATTAAAATTCACCGTAAAAAAAGGGGGTTTGATGTGAGTAGAATATGCCAAATTTATTTTATCTCAGATACTGGTTGCGACTTGATATAACTTCAAACTTCAAATTCCAAACTTCAAACTAAATATACTATCTCACATTCACAGGGCACGCAAATTGCGATTTTCTTCCACCAAAACCACTCCCACTACCATCTCTGGAAGGTAAGCGGAAAGATATAGTCAGGGCCGTTAAATAGTACCAGTCTTTTAATTTAGAACCACGTAACGTTCCTCCAACCGGATAGGGTGTACCGTTTTTCAACTCACCTCCTCTGTAGGCTAATTCTGCCGCTTTAGCCCCTCTGTTGATTATTAATTCATTTTTATCTACATAGGCTGTGCTCACGTCATCAATATAATCTGTGAATAATTTTCTGATTCCAACTTCCAGACCTACATTAATATTATCGGAAAGGGAAAGCTTTACGCCACCACCCATTGGAATGGAGAGAGCTGTAAGATTATAATATTTCTTCCCTTCAATAAAGCCCTGCCCTTCTGTACTTAGGTCACGCAGGTAATATTTTGATCCGCTGCTATCATGTGTGTATGGATTGAACCGGTATATTGCGAAGCCGGCAAACACGTAAGGGGTTAATGCATGTTCTCCCATGGGCGTAATATTATATTGTAAGCCCAATTGTGCTTCTGTAAGATTGGAGGTGAAGTTTAAATTACGGACACTGTTGCGGCCATATTTATCATCGGCAGAAAGTTTTCCTGCCGTCAAAGCAGCACGCACAGATAAGCGGTCATTTAAATCGTAATTGATACCTAAACCACCGGCAGCATGTGCCTGGTCAAAAGTATACCGTTTGTCCTGTAAGTCGCCCTGGTAATTCGTAGCACCTCCGTAAAGATTTATCCAGACCTTTTGCGCCTGGGAAGTATGAACCACAAAAATAGAACATATAATGAGCATGTAAGATTTCATAAATATCAGATAAGAATTTGAGGGCGATTTTGCAAAAATGATACCACAAATAAAATGTAAATATCCTATGTTTATTGTGATACGTTTCAATCGAAAAAGTTAAAAAACTATAATAGACAAATAGAAAATAATTCTGAATTTTTCGTCCTGTTGTGTTAAGGATTTACAAAGTATTTATCAATCAATTTCCTTTAACAGATATTAACCTTCAATGGCATCATTTTCCCGATACAACAAGTATTATCTACATAAAAAATTATGAAAATTTATTTAAAAAATGAAAAAGACTATGTTATTAATTCGGAAAAATATGCTTCCAATAATCGGAATATTTACTCTTGCGATATTATTTGGAGCTTGTAAGAAATCAAATTCCAATAATACACCTTTACCTGCCGCAGGTTTAATGGCTTTTAACCTGATACCGAACTCAGGTGGAATTGGTGTGGCAATAGGAAATAACCCCCTTACGCCACAGGCACTATACTTCAACAATTTCACGGGTACGTATAAAGCAGTGTATACCGGGGACAGATCCCTGGAATCCTATAGTTTTGGAAGTGGTTCTACTTTGGCAAAAGAAAACCATACCTTCAAAGACAGTTCTTACTATTCTGTGTTTGTGATGGGAGCAAATGACGTGTATTCAAATGTTTTTGTGGAAGATAAGCTTGAGAGTATACCAAAGGATGATAAGACGAAAACCTTTGTCCGTTTTGTAAATGCGATTCCTGACTCTACCAGTTCTACCGTAACCATTGTTGGAGGTGCTAATATTATTTTCAACGGTCTTTCAAAATATAAAGAGGTATCTGTTTTTAAAGAGATTCCTTCCGGAGATGTGAGGGTGCAAATAGATAATGAATCTACTATTGATACGTCACGTACGATTTCCCTTGATAAAGGAAAAATCTATACCATATTATTGACAGGTATTCCTGCATCAACGAATAGTGATTTTAAGGTTGATATAAAATTCATTTCAAACGCTTCTCTTTAATAGAAGTGAATAATATTAATGTAACTCCGGGGATTATTTTCCGGAGTTTTTTTTATGCTCAAAAACAATGCAGTAAAAAATTGTAGCAATACATAGTGTGTAAGAAATGAAACAGAAAACTATTGAAGCCGAAGAATATCTCCAATATATTTTTCAAAGTTTTGAAATATATAAATCAATATAAAAAGTGGTTTGCTTGTCCGTTTTCCAATAATTTAATCGATTTTTTTTCTTTCCAAAAAGTACTAAGTTTGCACATCTTTTTCGGGATGTAGCGCAGCCCGGTAGCGCACACGTCTGGGGGGCGTGGGGTCGCAAGTTCGAATCTTGTCATCCCGACTTAAACGGGAGAAGTGGAAATGATTTCCACTTCTCCCGTTTTTATTTTTGATAAATCATCATAACTATTATTGATTCCTGTCATAGTAAAGAGCGCCGGCACCAAGCACGCCAGGCTCCTCCAATTCGGAAAGCTCTATGCGCAGTTTATCCAGCGATTTAGGATACGTAAATGTGCGGATACGCTCCCACATCGCCTTTTGATAATACGGAAATGACTCTTTGATGGATCCGCCGATAATAATCAATTCAGGGTCATAGGTGAACAGGATCATTTTAATTGCATTTCCAAGATGAACTCCAAATTCATGAAAAATTGCAAGGGCAGATTCTTCATTTTTCAATGCTTTTTCAAAAACATCTTTTCCGGTAGTCTTATAGAAGTTTTGAAAAAACTGCCCACTTGCATAATATTCATAATTATGATCTAAGTAATTTACTTCACCAAATTCACCCGCTCCACAATTGATTCCGGCATACAATTTATCGTTGATGATAATACCGGCACCCAGGCCGGTGCCAATAGACAGACCTATCATGGAATGGGATTGCCTTCCTTTTCCAAAATATTTCTCTCCTAAAGCATAACAATTCGCGTCATTATTGATCAAAGCAGGAAGATGATACCGTGCTTCCAATAAGTCTTTTAAATGTACTTCTTTCCAGGAAGGAATATTCTGCACATCATATACAATTCCCATTTCTATATCCACGACGCTTGGAACTCCGACGCCTATTGCTTTTACGGAGGGGTTCATAATTTTATCAATCTGCTCATACAAGATTGTCAGTACATCTTCCACATTTCCGGACGCAGGAATACGGTCGGATACCCTTTTTGTAATCTGACCTTCAGATATTACTCCTGCCCTCACGTGCGTGCCTCCAAGATCAATTCCTATTACCTGCTGATTATTCATTTATTAAAATTAATTTTTTCGGTTAAATATATTTATCTTCTACCAATAAATATATATTTCGTTTATCTCAAATAAAATTTCTTACTCCGTAACCGATTTCTTGGTTTAATAATAGTTTGATTTGAATGTTTTACATAACGTAATTCGGAATCTGGTTGCTCTAATCCTAAAAATGTTTCTGCAATATGCGAATCAGTTATATTGGATGATATCGGTCTCTGGATGTTCGCAGCACCTAAAAAAAAGTCAAACTTTTTTGAATACTTACAAAACACCCATTTATCTGTTTTCAAGCCATTGTAAAAACACGGTTGTTTT
>JBBSUB010000023.1:0-29674 GCA_038235345.1 Chitinophagales bacterium | reverse complement strand
GTGCAAGCATCGTAGCGGTATCGGCGATATTTAATTTTAAACTTATTCTGCTTTGAACAAGGTTTAATGAATCAAGCATGCTTTGAGTTCTTGCATAAGTTCTCAACATAGAAGATGTATCAGAATTATTGACTTTCGTATTTAACCCGGTCGTTGAACTGGCAACTGTAGCATAAGGGCTCAACATTGAAGCGGTATCAGAAATATTGACTTTCGTCGAAATGGAATTATTTACTGAAGATGCATTCGCATAAGGACTCAACATCGCAGAAGTATCAGCAATATTTAATTTTAAACCGATTCTGTTTTGTATCAGATCTAATGAATCAATCAGTGATTGAGTTCTAACATAAGAGTTCAACATGGAAGCAGTGTCAGAAATATTGACTTTAGTCGCAATTGAATTAGTTACGTTGGATGCATTTGCATATGGTGCAAGCATCGTAGCGGTATCGGCGATATTTAATTTTAAACTTATTCTGCTTTGAACAAGGTTTAATGAATCAAGCATACTTTGAATTCTTACATAAGAACTCAACATCGAAGCCGTATCGGAAGTATTGACTTTCGTATTTAATCCGGTCGTTGAACTTGCTACGGTAGTGTATGGACTCAACATGGAAGCAGTATCAGTAATATTTAGTTTCAAACTGATTCTGCTTTGAACAAGGTTTAATGAATCAATCAGTGATTGAGTTCTAGCATAAGAACCAAATATGGCGGTATCAGCTATATTTAATTTTAAATTTAATGCATTTTGCTGGTCAATACTTACCGGCTTGTTAACATCACTGGTGTTGTCTACATTATTAATTTCCAAATTTGTTTTGGCACCTGGGAGAGTAGTTGCCCCTGTTCCTCCATTTGCTATAGCAACAACTCCTGTTACATTTGCCGCATTACCGGGAATATTCCCGGTTATTTTTATTCCACTTACTGAAACAATTTTAGCATCAGTTACGGTTGCATCCGCGATTTTATTGGTTGTAACCGCATTTGGAGCAATAGAAGGTTTCGGATATACCCCGGTCAGATCTCCGGACGCCGTACCAACGGGATTTGCTGTATAGGCATTCAGAGCATAAGGAACAGATTGAAACTGAGTGACTCCTAAATCCAAAAAATTACTTCCGCCTAAAGGATCAAGCTCTAATTGCAGGAATTTATTTCCCGAAGACCAATCTATGGCACTCATTGTGCCAATTAAATTACTTCCACCGGCACTTCCGATTACTATATTAAATAGTCCTATCGCATTGGTAGTTACATTTCTTGTTTCGCTATATTCCTTGGTTCCTCCAGAGGCTGAATTAAGAACAGACAGGCGAACAGTAATTCTTTTATTCACGATGGCATTACCTTGTGCATTTCGGGCTACACCCTGAAAATTAAATTGTAGTGGTGCCTGCGCGTACGTTGCGCAAGTGAAAAAAATAATGGATAGGAAGAGCAAAATGTGTCTCATTTGAACAGGATACTTGGTTAGGAAATCTGGAATTATATTCTTAAAATTTTAGGCAGACCATATGAAACTTAAAGTTTCATTATTTTGAACGTTCCCTTTCTGATGACAGGCGTAAAGAGGTTCCCTTCTAAAACTACTTGCAAATAATACGATCCGGCAACAAGTCCTGTTAAGTCCAGTTTCTGAAGACCATTGGATATCATATAAAATACTTTCTTTTGAAATACCAATCGTCCCCCATTATCAATTAATTGAATAGTCACAGGACCCTTTTCCCTGATTTTCAAATCAATTTCAAGAATATTATGCGTTGGAATCGGATAAATTGCTATTTCATCACTGGCCCAGGCAGTTGTCAGAAAATTATTGATTTCTACCCTATCTGTAAAAGGCTGAAGCACTCCTGTAGTTAAAATGTATCCGAAGGAATTTTGAAAGGTTTCAATTGAGGCACTTTCTCCGATACTCCACTCAAATTGATAATTTCCTTGAACATAATTGCCACCCCCTGTATTAATTGTAGCAGTATTGATTGTTTGGGAAAAGCATACAACAGTAAAAAAAGAAAATATTAGAAAGAGAGATAATTTCATTTGATCAGGAGAATTTTCTTAGAATATTTTAAACATTGTAAGAAAACAAACTCAATACTGACCATATTATTGTTACCCGGGAAATTATATATTTCGAAATTGGACGATTATGGAGAGATTAAACTTTATTATAGAAATGAAAAATGATACGACAGGAATTTTTACACAAAAAAAAGTATTTAATGAGGTTTTTGGCTCATAATATTTTTAATAAAAAACTGTTTAATGAATATTTTAAAAGATAAATTATCCTATAGAAGGATTCCGTAACAGAAATCTATAAGTCAAGTTATTTTTTGCTGTGAAAATAAATATATATATCTCATAAACTTAGCCCGCACAAACTGAACCTTCTTTGATTAATCGAAAATAAATTTTTAATAACGGCCGTTTTTACTATTAATTAAAAGATCAAAAAAGCTAACTAATTAAAATCAGGAGAGAATAAAAATATTTATTTATTTCTAAGATATATAGTGAAGATTACGGAGGTTATTTTTTTTGGAATAAAACACCTAAACTACATGCACAGGTAATTTTCAAACAGCTAAAAATAATTGAGATGCATTGCATCCCTTACCAGCTTCATGGTTATTTCTGCATGTGATGAAGCTTTTTCAGCGCCATCTTTCATTATTTTATTTAAATAATTTTCATCTGATAAAATCGAATTTACTTTTTCACGGATAGGCGCAATAAAATTGACCATATCTTCCGCTAATTGTTTTTTCATGTCGCCATAGCGGATTGAACAATCATTGTATTTACCCTCGAAATGTTTTACCGTTTCATCGGTGCTAACTAATCTCATCAGTAAAAATAAATTCTCAATAAAATCCGGTTTTTCAGCATTCGTTTCAACCGGGCCCTGGTCCGTTTTTGCTTTCATCACTTTTTTCCGGATCACGGAATCTTCATCAGCAAGATATAACGTAGCAAGCTCATTCACACTTTTGCTCATTTTTCCCGTTCCGTCAAGAGAGGGCACTTTTACAAGTTCACTGTTGAAATTAAATGCATAGGGTTCAGGGAAAACTTCTCCATACCGGTGGTTGAAGCGATTAACATATGTGCGGGCAATTTCTAAGTGCTGTTCCTGGTCCTTTCCTACCGGTACATATTTAGCGCGATGAATTAGAATATCCGCTGCCATTAAAACCGGGTAAGTCAATAATCCGGCATTGATATTATCCGGATGCTGGCGAATTTTATCCTTGAAAGTTGCTGTCTTCTCCAGTTCTCCTTTATAAGCCAGCATATTTAGATACAAATATAACTCCCCTGTCTGCCGGACATGGCTTTGGCAGTAAAGGGCTACCTTTTCAGGATCTAATCCGCAGGCAATATTTTCAGCTAAAACCCTGTGTACATTCGGTTTCAACAATTTTGTATCGGGATGTGTTGTCAGGGAATGCAAATCCGCCACCATAAAAAAACATTCGTAATCTTCCTGCATTTTTATATAATTCCGGATAGCTCCGAAATAATTTCCCAGGTGTAAAAACCCTGTCGGCCGGATGCCGCTCATGACAATTTCTTTCTTCTTTTCCATAAAGCGACGAAGATAAAGGTTTTTAGATTTTGAGGCTGTAGAAAATAATTTAGGTTAAACACGAATTTTAGGCAAGAATTACAGCAAGTAACCAGTGAGTTACCAGGTCAGCACCAGAGGTCGGACTGGTTATTCTTTACGCTGCTATGGAAAAACTCTTCTGGCTGCTTTTCTTATTTAGCGGATAAATCACGATGTCCGTTGTCTGACCTTTGGTACCGACAACAATTGTTAAACACGAATTCTAATTCAAAGCGAGGCATTCAACACAATTCCTACAACCTTATACCTGACACCTGATACCTTACAGCTAAATATGATAAACGGAATCTGATTTTACACACCTAACCTGATAATCAATTATATTTGCTTCATGATGATAAATGATGCATTGCTCGATAAATTGGCACACCTTTCCAGGTTGGAATTTGAACAGGATGAAAAAGAAGACATGAAAATTGAATTGGAAAAGATGTTTACATTTATCGAAAAGCTCAATGAATTAAATACCACAGGTGTTGAACCATTATTACACATGAGCGAGAATGAAGATGTTTTTAGGAAAGATGAAGTAAAAGACCAAATCTCAAAAGAAGATGCCTTTAAAAATGCACCTCTTCATGATAATGAATTTTTTAAAGTGCCGAAAGTTATTAAGAAAGCATAGTTTGGAGTTTGGAGTTTATAGTTCGGAGTTCAGAGTTCAGAGTTCTAATTCAATGCGAAGCCTTCTACACCCAACATGCATCACTAAGTAATCATTATATAATATTCAACGCCGCAGGCATTCAACCTTAAACCTAAGACCTACAACCTAATACCTACAACCTAACTATGAATTCAATAATACAGCTGGAAAATATTCAAAAAAGTTATTACCTGGGAAAGCAGGAATTAAAAGTTTTAAAAGGAATTACCCTGGAGATTTTTAAAAATGAATATGTCGCTTTAATGGGACCTAGTGGAAGTGGCAAATCCACTTTAATGAATATTTTAGGATGCCTCGATTCGCCGACCGGTGGAAAATATATCCTTAATGGAAAGAATGCAGGGCAAATGATCGATGATGATCTGGCTGAAATCAGGAATAAAGAAATCGGTTTTGTGTTCCAACAGTTTAATTTGCTTCCGCGACTTACGGCGGCAGAAAATGTAGCTCTGCCCTTGATCTACAATGGCACTCCAAAGAAAATACGGAATGAACAGGCGCTTGAAATGCTTAACAGGGTTGGCCTGGCGGACAGAAGTCATCACAAACCAAACGAATTATCCGGCGGTCAAAATCAACGGGTAGCCATCGCGAGAGCATTAGTCAACAATCCATCAATTATATTAGCAGATGAGCCGACAGGTAATCTTGATTCAAAGACCTCTGTAGAGATTATGAATATTTTTGATAAAATTCAAAGAGACGGAAACACAGTCATCCTGGTGACACATGAAGAAGACATTGCTGAATATTCCCATCGCATAATCCGCCTGCGGGATGGACTCATCGAAAGCGACAATATTAATTCGAAAATATATAAGGCTGTTTCTACTTAGGTTAACGAAGGCTTTATTAATATATTCATTTTTATCTTACCTATGATAGCTTACGAATCCCGGTATCTATTCATTCAAACAGGAATTACGCCAATAGGGTTGTAATTTTAGCCAACTCAAATTTATTAAATCTTGTTATTATGGCAATGAAAATATATACAAAAACAGGTGATACAGGCAAGACAAGCCTCATTGGAGGAACGCGCATATTAAAGAATGACCCACGGATAGAAGCCTATGGCACAGTGGATGAATTGAACTCGTTTACGGGAGTTGTTTACGATCATATCGAAGATGCGCACACGAAAACAATTATTAAGGAAATTCAGGACAGGTTATTCACGATTGGTTCAGAACTTGCCTGCGATCCGAATAAAGATATTAAAATGCTCATCCCGGATTTGCACGAATCGGATATTGAATTATTGGAAAAAGAAATGGACCGGATGGATGCTGAACTTCCTGTTATGAAAAACTTTATTCTTCCCGGCGGCTCTCCGGCAGTTTCATTTTCGCATGTTGCGAGAAGCGTGTGCAGACGTGCAGAACGATGCTGCATAAACCTTTTGGAGCATGATGGAAAAGTAGACCTCATCATTATAAAATATTTAAATCGCCTGAGTGATTACTTTTTTATGCTGGCACGGTACATAGGTTTGAAACTCAATGCTCCGGAAATAATTTGGAAGGCAAGAGTATAAAAGAATTGCCCTTTGCTGCATGAAGTATTTCATTCAGAATAATTTGCAACTTTTCAAAGAATTAATTAATCCCTTAAATCACTATTTTGAAATTAAACGTACAAGATCAGGCAGGAGTAAATGACCTTATTTACAGGATTTTAAAACTAACTCCTGAAACAAAACATCTTTGGGGAAATATGGAAGTGGTGGAAATGCTCCAACATTGTAATGCAACAAACAAGTTGATCATGCAAGGAATAGAAAGCGATAAGAAAGATTCTTATAGACAAAAAGCCATCAAAATGGTCTTTGTACATTTGCCGATCAAATTTCCAAAAAACGTAAAGGCACCAAAAAAATTAAGACTAATTACGGATAAAGAGACTCCTCAAAACTTTCAAAAAGAACAAGAACTTTACATTGAATTGATCAGCCAGTTTCCGGCACATACGCTTCCAAATAAAATGTATCATCCTGCGTTCGGCAATCTGACTCCAAAAGAATGGGGTATTCTGAACTGGATGCATATGGACCATCATTTGAGGCAGTTTGGGGTGTAAAACCAGTTTATAGTTTGAAGTTTATAGTTTATAGTTTATAGTTTGAAGTTTGAAGTTTGAAGTTGGTAGTTTATAGTTTCAAACAATTCGACAATTTAGCGATTTAGCAATTTACCCATGCAAATAAATAATTCAATAAAAATGCACACCATATTAACCGATCTGTTTAAAGATCAATCTTACGATAAAAATAATTTCTTTTTAATAGCCGGTCCATGTGTCGTAGAGAGTGAAGACCTGATTTTTGAAGTGGCTGAAAAAGTATACGGCATCTGCCAGAAACTGGAAATACCTTATGTCTTTAAAGCCTCTTATAGAAAGGCAAACAGAACAAGCGGTGACTCCTTCACAGGATTGGGAGATGAAAAGGCAATGGAAATGATTCAGAAAGTCGGGAAGCATTTTTCTATTCCAACAACCTCAGATATTCATGCACATGAAGAAGCAGCTTTTGCAGCAAAGTATATTGATATTCTACAAATACCGGCGTTTTTATGCAGGCAATCCGACTTGTTGGAAGCCGCAGCAAAGACAGGTAAAATAGTCAACATCAAAAAAGGGCAATTTCTTCATGGGAGCTCTATGAAGTTTGCAGTAGAAAAAATTAAGAATGCAGGAAATGAAAAAGTCATGCTGACTGAAAGAGGGAATTCTTTTGGATATACGGAGTTGGTAGTAGACTATCGAAATCTCCCTATCATGCAAACCAACAATGTTCCCGTGATCATGGATTGCACACATAGTTTGCAACAACCAAATATGGGAAGCACGACTGGTGGAAATCCTCAAATGATCGGTACCATAGCAAAAGCAGCAATTGCCGTAGGTGCTGATGGCTTATTTATTGAAACACATCCAAATCCAGCAGTAGCAAAAAGCGATGGAGCCAATATGCTTAAATTAGATTTATTGGAAGAGTTATTAAAAAAATTGGTGGCGATCCGAAAAGCGGTTATTTAGTGTTCAGAACGTAATTGTTGTTAGCGCACTGATTGCTGATACCTAATACCTGATACCTGATACCTGATACCTGATACCTGATACCTGATACCTGATACCTCAAACTTCATCTCCCTATACGAAAAAACCCTGCTGTGAGGCAGGGCTTTTTTTATGATTTGTGGAAACTGATTAATAATTCGTCAATTTCATTTCAACTCTTCTGTTTTTTGCACGTCCGGCTGCAGTTTTATTATCTGCTATAGGATCAGACGGGCCAAAACCCTTGGAAGAAATTTTACTTTCATCAACTCCTTGCTGCAATAAATACTCTTTCACTGATGCAGCTCTGCTTTCAGAAAGTTTCTGATTTAATTCATCTCCACCGGTATTATCTGTGTAGCCTTCTACGCTAACTTTAAAGGAAGGATTTTCTTTCATAATGGAAGCAACCTCTTGTAAAGACTTGTACGATTTCGATAATAATTTTGAACTGCCTGTTGCAAAGAAAATATTCTGCGCTGCCTTATTTACTTTTTCGATCACCACCTTTTCAATAACAGGACAACCGTAATTTGATGCAGGACCTGCTTCAGTAGGACATTTATCTTCTTCATCATTCACGCCATCACCATCTGTGTCCGGAATAGGACAACCCTGGTAACGCGCAACTCCCGGTACATTCGGGCATTTATCCTGTTCATCGTTGATACCATCACCATCTGTATCAGGAATTGGACAACCATTGTATTTTGCTATGCCTGGTACATCAGGACATTTATCGTCAATATCAGGAATACCATCTCCGTCCCTGTCCGGACAACCTTTTAAAGCAGCTGGACCCGCAACATCAGGGCATCTATCTAAACTATCGGCTACACCATCTCCATCTCTATCTAAAACAACCGGAATTTCAACAGCTTTTGGAGTTGATTCTTTCTTTTTTGAAATCATTCCGGCTACACCTATACTATGGTAGAAATGATAGCTTGCATTTTGAGTTACCGGAATTCTATATTGGGAGTTCAGTAATAAAAAAGCTTCATCAACCAGATTCACCTGTAAGCCTAAACCTGCAGGAATAAAGGCGGCGAACTTGCTACCATATTTGCTACCACCAACGCCCAGGTCAACATAAGGAGTAACCCAATAATGATCACTCAATAATTTAAAATTAATAGCACTTGTCAACTCCATCATAAATTTATCCCCATTTGTAGGAGTAGCTCCTTCAATAGGATAATTTAGGAAAGTACCGCTTAAGGTAGTAATGAAGTCCATATGGTTACTAAGACCTGAAAGATAGTTTACAGCTAAACCGGGATTCATTCGGCTCGCTTTGAAAAAGTTCTTATTATCAAGTACCCTTACTATACCTTGGGACCTGATATCTGAAGCAGCTTTGAAATCATTCAAAAAGAAACTGACACCAAGCGCCTGCCCCTTTTTATATTCCTGTTGACCAAAAGAGGCAGAAAAAAACGCCATAGCCATTAAAAAAAAGAATAATTTTTTCATAATTAGTTTTGTTTACTTCGGGCAAAAATAGCTGCTTACATTGAAAGTAAAAATTATTTTTCATTATCAATATTTGCTATGCTTGAATACCCTGCATCCCATAAAGAAAGTAATCAGAACGATATTATCAGCGAGAGACGCACAGTATAAAATGCCTATAAATAGCTTATTTGAGGGATACCTTTGAGAAGATAGACGTCATCAGATTGTAAAAGATTACTATGAAGGATCATAATCCTTTAAAACCTCTACTTTTACATTTGTTAATCCACTAGAGACATACCCAAGTTGGGTTGCAGCGGATTTAGAAAGATCTATAAGCCTTTTATTTTTAGGGTGCAGGCGATCATTAATCTTAGCTATGATCGAATTATTATTGGCAAGGTTTGTAATTCTTATCCAGGTATTCAACGGTAAAACATTGCATGCAGCAGAAAGGATTTCGTTCCGGTAAATTTCGCCTGACGCGGTTTTACGCCCATGAAATTTAGCCGCATAAAAACTGGCCACTCCATATTTTATAATAAAACTTTTAGGGGAAGGAAGTGAAAAGTGCCGTTTAGCTTTTGAGGAACCTGATTTTTGAGCCTGTGCGGGACCCAAAGAAATACCTGCCAGAATCAGGTGAAAAAAGAATACTTTTTTTAGGGTCTTATGTAATTTCATTCCCTTTATTTTTATGATAATTTCCTTTTAGAGAAATGCAAACTTAATCATTTTTTGGCAAAGTACTTTATTGCCAGCCGGTAATCCTCCTTATACACATCATTATAAAATACAATGTTTCCGTTTTTTGAAGCACAGGTAAAATAATCAATGAATAGCGGTAGCCTCTTTTTAATGATGATAGTTTTCTTTTCCTTCTTACTAATCCAGTTATTGATCGAATCGGTATTATACCCCGCTATTTGCCCTGGTTTTAGAGAAGTACTATCTCTTTCCGCAATAAATGATGCAAGGGCATGCCACTTCTCCACCCTTACACATCCATGACTCAATGCACGATTGTCATTCTTAAATAAATAACGCTGATTCGTATCATGCAAATAAACATCGTAGGGATTATTAAAATTAAATTTAAATACCCCCAGGGCATTATCATCCCCACTCCCCTGAACCACTCTCCAGGGAATTCCCTTTGTATATTTAGACCAATCGACGTCGTAAGGATTGACTTCATCACCTTTTGAATCCAGGAGACTAAATCCTTTGCGGGCAAGATATCCCGGATCAACTTTCAGATGCGGTAAAATATCCTTCCGGATGATACTTTCAGGAATAGTCCATTGCGGATACGTGACCATATTGGAGATGGAAGAAGTCAATTCAGGAGTACTTGTATCGGGCTTTCCGACAACTACTTTAGAAATTAAAACAACGGTATCTGCATCTACCAGCTTTAAATAAAAAGAAGGAATATTCACCTGAATATAAGTTTCAGGAAATGGCGGAGTTGATTTATACCGGTCAAGCGTAATAGCAATATGACGAAACCTTTCCTGATCATTTGAGTTCAGACTACTAACTACAACCGGCCCCGCTTTACCATCCGGTTTTAATGCATGATCCGTTTGATAGCTCTGTAAAGCTTCCGTATATTCCTCCGGATCAGGTGTACTAATTGCACTGTTTCCATATCCCGATTGGATTAATCTGGCATAGATCTTTTTTGTAAAATCCAACGAATCACTGTTTGGAAAGTTCACATAAGGATAGCTTTTCGTATCCATTGTATCTACAAAAGCTTTCAAGGCTTGCTGCAAAGATTGATAATCAGTTTGCTGTGGCTGAACAGCAGAAAGTACTTCTGAAACAGTTCGTCCGCTATTTACTTCCTTCAACTTCAGTACAAAAAAAGAATCAACCATGTTTTGTTTAGAGATAATTGATTGACTGTCCGGGAGCATACGCCCTTCCTTCAAATCCTTTAATGTTTGCATAAAAGCATCACTTAACATCAGGTCTGCCTTTGTCCAGGAAATCGCATCTTTTTGAGATAAGGAATCCGTATTAATTTTTTCAACCAGAGATATAAGGTCATGAAAATGATAATCTTCCGGGTATAGTCCGTAATATTTTCCATGCTTAATAAAATCAATCATCGAAACAGCCTGCGGAAGAAAGGAATTATGATCACTCCAGATTCTTTGATAATTATTTTGAGTATAAAAGGCGTTAACAATGGATGACTGACTCAGGCGGATTGAATCATTTATTTTGCCTTCCTGGTCCAATGCATATAGTATGACAGCTTTAATATTATCTGATACACGCGTATTCATTTGTCCGGCAGTTTCTACAATTTCGGTTTCTTGCGCCGCATGTTTCTCCTGGCAGGAAGTAAAACAAAATAGCACAAAGAATAAAATGGATACTTTTATAAAGTTCATTCTGGTAAGCATACAGAAATGCTTTTAATTTTAGGGTACAAAAAACAAATAAAATGAAACTACTTCATCAATCAAAATTACTTTTAAATATAGTATCCGTATTCTTCCTAATCACAATTTTTACAAATAACTCACTTTCAGCTCAATCGAATGTATCTAATAAATACGGCTTGTATGTAGTAAATGATGTAAAGACACTTCAAAAACAAATAAACCAGAATCCATATAAACAAATGATTGATCTGAGTAGGCTCAAGCCTGGGATCATCTTTGATTTAAGATATACGACAACCAATAATTTTATGCATGAAATACTTTACCCGCCCCTTCATACTACCTGGTTGCGCAAACCAGCCGCGGACGCTTTGGATAAAGCTGCAAAGGAATTTGCTTTACTGAACCTGGAAATAAAAGTTTTTGATGGTTACAGGCCATATTCTGTTACAGAAAAGATGTGGGAACCGATAAAAGATGACCGATATGCGGCAGATCCTGCCAAGGGTAGTGGTCATAACCGGGGAATTTCTGTTGATCTTACTTTAGTGGACTTAAACACCGGAGAAGAACTACTTATGCCAACAGGTTTTGATAATTTTAGTGATACAGCTCATCAGAGCTTTATGGATCTTACGCCTGAAGTATTAAAAAACCGGGCATTATTAAAATCAGTTATGGAAAAATACGGATTTATAGCACTTTCTACTGAATGGTGGCATTTCTATCTGCCCAACGCTTCAAACTATGAATTGCTAAATATTCCTTTTAAGGATTTGAGAAAGCTTAAAAAATAACATTCTTTAAAAATGCTGATGGAGAAACTCTCCACCTTTTTAATATTATTATGCCTTTAAAATTTAAGTATCTTTTATGTGGACCATTTATAAAAAAGGATTTAAAGCCTGGTTACAATTAGAAAAGTCTTTGTCAAAAAATTCTGTTCTGGCTTATATGGCGGATATAGAACGACTTACTCAGTATCTTTCTATTTCTAATGAAACTCTGAAACCAGGAGAAGTAAATTTGAAATTATTAGAGAGTTTCCTGCAGTGGATCAATGAACTGGGAATGACTCCTTCCTCTCAATCAAGAATCATTTCAGGTCTGCGGAGTTTTTTTCAATATTGCCTCCTGGAACAAATAATTTCCACTGATCCCACAGCTCTTTTAGAAACACCCAAACTGGGAAAAAAACTTCCGGATGTTTTAAGCGTTGTTGAGATAGAAAAAATTATTCAAGCCATTGATCTTAGTACGATGGAGGGTACACGGAATAAGGCTATTATAGAAACCTTGTACAGTTGCGGTTTAAGAGTCAGTGAGCTTCTGGATTTAAAACTATCCTGTTTTTTTCCGGACGTAGGATATGTACGTGTAACAGGAAAAGGAGATAAAGAACGCCTGGTTCCAATCGGATCCGCGGCTATAAAATACATTGAAATATATTTATCAAATGTGCGTGTACACTTTCCTTATATTTCCGGCTATGATGATATCATTTTTCTCAATAGAAGAGGACGGAAATTATCGAGAGTGATGATCTTTTTAATTATTAAGGATTTGGCTTCAAAAGCACAGATCTCAAAAAATATCTCTCCACATACTTTCCGTCACTCCTTTGCTACGCACCTTGTAGAAGGCGGTGCAGACTTACGGGCTGTTCAAGAAATGCTGGGACACGAAAGCATTACTACCACCGAAATTTACACACATCTTGACCGGGAATATTTAAGAGATACATTGCAGCAGTTTCATCCGGCGTTCAGGAAGTAGTTTGTAGTTTGTAGTTTGTAGTTTGTAGTTTGTAGCTTGTAGTTTGTAGTTTGTAGTTTGTAGTTTGAAGTTAGGAGTTCAGAAATTGATTATGGCTCAAGGTTCATCGCTCACGGCTGCCGCCCCATTATTCTTCACACGGCGGTTATATTTTTTAAACATGCTTAACCATTTCAATTTAAGCACGCCCAAAATACCTTCTTTTACAATGCCTTTGTTCATTTTGGAAACCCCATGTTGACGGTCAATAAATGTAATGGGAACTTCTTTTATTTTAAAACCAAGTTTCCAGGCAGCAAATTTCATTTCTATTTGAAAAGCGTAGCCAACAAATACGATCTTATCAAAATTAATGGATTCCAGCACTTTGTGTTTATAACAAACAAAGCCGGCCGTAGGATCTTTAATTGGCATCCAGGTAATCATTCTCGTATAAAAAGACGCCCCTTTGGAAAGACCTACTCTAAGCATAGGCCAATTTTCAATCTGACCACCAGGAACATATCGGGATCCAACGGAGACATCAGCACCACCTGTTTTGCAGGCCTGGTATAGTTTATCCAGGTCATTTGGATTGTGGGAAAAATCACAATCCATTTCAAAAATATATTGATAGCCTTTTTCAAGTGCGTATTTGAAACCCATAATGTAGGCCGTTCCAAGTCCCAATTTTCCGGAACGTTCCTTTAAAAAAAGTTTACCGGGATAAACACTGAAAAGGTCTCTGACAATTCCGGCTGTCTCATCAGGGGAACCATCATCAATAATCAATACATGAAATTCTTGCTGAAGATCGAAAACGACCTTTAGGATTTGAGCTACATTGTCTCTTTCATTGTAGGTGGGTATAATGAGAAGTTTTTCCAAAAATTATCGGCTGTTTTTTTCTTTTATAATTTTGTAGCGTATCCTCATGTTTTTGAAAGCATCCTTTAAAATACCGGTTTATTTCTTAAGCAAGGCCCGGTTAAGGAGTTCCGTTAATTTTTGTTTTGTATGAAGTGGAAAATCCCCTTTCATCATCCAATCATAATATTGTGGTTCTGCTTTTAAAACATCACAAACCGGCCTGCCCTTAAATTTACCAAAATTAAAAACCTCCACATCGTTTTCAAACACAAATCTCCTGGCGAAATCCACTACTTTTTCTTCTCCAGTAAATTGTAATATCGTATCTACATTATCACCCAGGTGAGCATATCTTTCTAACTGTGCTTCTAAAATTTCCCAGGTAGCTGCTGCATCAGCTTCGGCAGAATGAGCATCTATTAATTGCTTTTCACAATAAAATTTATACGCAGCTTCGAGGGTGCGTTTTTCATTCATGTGAAAAATTGTTTGTACATCCACCATACGACGATCTGCCATATCGAAATGAATACCCGCTCTTAAAAACTCTTCCATCATCAAAGGGATATCAAACCTGTTGGAATTATATCCAGAAAGATCTGCATTATCAATAAATTGTTTAAGCTCATTGGCTACATCTTTAAATGTAGGAGCATCTTTTACTTTATCATCCGTTATACCATGAATATCACTGGCCGTTTTTGGGATCGGCATCTGTGGATTGATTAATTTGGTTTTTACAGTCCGGGTCTTGTCCGGCATTATTTTAATGATGGCAATTTCAACAATTCTATCAGTTGCCAGGTTAATACCCGTTGTTTCAAGATCAATAAAAACAATTGGTTTTCTTAATTGTAAAGCCATTTTTTGATTTGTTTAAATGTAAATTTTTTCAGGCTTTCACCCGATATTTAATGTGTTTAAAATATTCATCCCCTCATAAGTCCCGCTACTCATAAATAGAAAATTAGTACCTTTTTTCTCTATGCCTTTCAGCAGATCTTCCAACTTGCTCCTGTTGGTAATAACGTATAAACCTTCTTTTTCAAATCCATTCCGGACATCCTCTTCCGGTAAGGGTTTCATTCTCTTCAATTCCAGAGCATGATTACTGTAAAATACAATCGCATAATCTGCTTTTTCCATCGCTCCTTTATATTCCGACATAAAATCAGCATTCAGACTACTAAAGGTGTGTAACTCCAATACTGCGGCTAATTTCCTTTCAGGAAATTGCTCCTTTACTGCATCTATACTTGCTTTCACCTTACTTGGAGCATGAGCAAAATCTCTATATACATTCGTATCATGTTCAGTTGAAATTAATTCCAGTCTCTTAGATGCTCCTGCAAAATTGCTTATAGAATGCGCGAAGTTAACATCATTCATTTTAAGTTCTTTACAAACATAATAAGCTGCCTGCATATTGAGCAAATTATGCATTCCAAAAACTTCTAAAGGAACATTTTCGTCGCCTATCTGAACATTGGTTAACCCATTGATAATTGTATACTCCGGCAAAGAGTATGGGACGTACCGTAGATCCTGTCGCCTATTTTCTGCTACCAGTTTCGTAAGTACCGGATCCGTTTCATTATAAATCAGGACACCATTTTTTTCAATTTTATTGATAAAAATAATAAACTGCTCCAGGTAAAATTCAAAGGTGGGAAATACATTAATATGATCCCATGCTATGCCCGTAATGACGGCTATATGTGGAAAAAGAAAATGAAATTTCGGTCTTCTTTCAATGGCGCTTGCCGGATATTCATCCGCTTCGCACACAATAATTGGAGCATCCGTTACTTTCACACTTTGTGAAAAACCTTCCAGGCGGGCACCAACCAGGTAATCAAAATCAATCTTATTATTTTGCAACACGTGCATGATCATGGCGGTAGTACTCGTTTTTCCATGGCTTCCTCCTACCGCAACACGTATCTTCTCCAAACTTTCCTGGTAGATATATTCAGGGAATGAATAAATTTTCAATCCCAGGTTCCGGGCTTTTATCAATTCCGGATTATCTTCCCGGGCATGCATGCCCAGAATAATAGCGTCTATTTCAGGAGATATATTTTCAGCATTCCAACCCATTTCCGCCGGCAGTATTCCTGCTATTTTTAAATTAGATAGAGAGGGCTCAAATATTTCATCGTCACTTCCCGTAATTTTATACCCCTTATTTTTAAGAGCAATTGCCAATTGGTGCATGACGCTGCCCCCAATTGAAATAAAATGGATCCACATAATTATTTATATTCTGTATTTTTAACAATAGATTGAATTAAATTTCGTTTTTGAAAAGCATTCCCTAAAAGGGTTACTTTAACTTCGCAAAATAATATTTATTAATTTAAACTTTATGAAAAAAATATTTCTGGTCTTTATCTTCGCCGCGTTTATCATTTTTACTTTTAGCTCCTGCAGTAGTAGCAGAAGGAGTAAAACAGGTTGCCCTATGACAGATAATATTATTCACTAAATTTTATTTCATTTTTACACTATGAACTGGATTCCCTTAGACGAAGAAGAACAATTAGAGAAAATAATTGAAAGATCTCAAAATACTCCCCAGGTAATTTTTAAACACAGTACCCGCTGCTCCGTAAGTTCCATGGCAAAAAACAGGTTAGATAAGAATGACAACCCGGAAGGAATTGATTTTTATTATCTCGATCTAATAAAACACCGCAATCTCTCCAATAAAATCGCAGAAGATTTTAAGGTACAACATCAATCGCCACAGATATTAATTATCCGTGACGGAAAATGCACCTATACAGAAAGTCATTCAGCAATTATGATGGATGAGATAGTAGCAGAGAGTCTTGAGTCTTGAGTCTTGAGCCTTGAGCTGTGAGCAATGAGCCATCAGCTTTGAGCTAACAAGCATAACTATTAGCTGTTAGTGATTCTCAGCCATTACAAAAAATATTCCTGTAATTCAGCATCCGTCTTAACCAACACATCTCTGGTTTTACTTCCCTGGCTTGGTCCAACGATTCCTGCTGCTTCTAATTGATCCATTAGTCTTCCGGCACGGTTGTAACCTAATTTCATTTTGCGTTGTAAAAGCGACGTGCTTCCGCTCTGACTCATGACGATCAATTTTGCCGCATCTTCAAACAAGGCATCTCTATCCGAAGCATCAAAATTTTTGCCTTCAAATTCTTTTTCATCCACATATTCCGGTAGTTTGAAAGCTTCCGCATAACCTTGCTGATCCCCAATAAAATCGGTTACCTTATCCACTTCCGGCGTATCCACGAATGCACATTGAAGCCTGGTAAGTTCCCCGTTATAGCTTATGAGCATATCTCCCTTACCGATCAACTGCTCTGCACCACCGATATCTAAAATAGTTCTGCTGTCAATTTTACTACTTACTTTAAACGCAATACGCGCCGGAAAGTTTGCTTTGATCGTTCCTGTAATAATATTTACCGAAGGACGCTGTGTCGCAATAATTAAATGAATCCCTACAGCGCGCGCAAGTTGTGCAAGCCTTGCAATAGGCATCTCCACTTCTTTTCCGGCAGTCATAATTAAATCCGCAAATTCATCAATCACCAAAACAATAAACGGAAGGAACTGATGGCCATTTTCCGGATTTAATTTTCTTGCAACAAATTTTTGATTGTATTCTTTAATGTTTCTTGTTCCGGCTTCTTTTAGCAGATCATACCTGTTATCCATTTCAATACAAAGGGCATTCAATGTATGAATGACTTTCTTTGTATCCGTAATGATGGCTTCTTCTTCACCCGGCAATTTGGCTAAAAAGTGCTTTTCAATTGTTTTGTAAATGCTCAATTCCACTTTCTTCGGATCAATGAGTATGAGCTTCAATTGTGATGGATGCTTCTTATATAAAAGAGATACCAAAATAGCATTCAATCCAACCGATTTTCCCTGGCCTGTAGCACCCGCCATGAGTAAGTGAGGCATGGTAGCAAGGTCCACGATAAAGTTCTCATTATCGATCTTCTTGCCAATGGCTATGGGTAAAAGGAAATTATTGTTTTTAAATTTATCCGAATTTAAAAGTGTCCGCATACTTACGACGGACTTGTTCAAATTCGGCACTTCAATACCGATTGTTCCCTTGCCGGGAATAGGCGCGATAATACGAATACCAAGTGCTGCAAGGCTCAATGCAATATCATCTTCCAAATTTTTTATCCTGGATATCCGCACACCCGGCGCAGGGATAATTTCATAAAGTGTAACGGTAGGTCCAACCGTTGCGAAAATTTTCTGGATTTCAATGTCGTAGTTACGCAAAGTCGTAATGATCTGCTCCTTGTTCGCCTCCAGCTCTGCCCCATCCTGGTGAATCTTTTCACTGCCGTGAACTTCAAGCAGATCAATAGATGGATACTTATAATTTCTTAAATCAAGAATGGGATCGTATGGATCCTGCCTGATTTTCTCTGCGGCTGTAAGTGGTTTGGATACTTCTTCTTCTATTTCCTCCCCTGCCAGGGCATCTGCATTCTTTACAACGAGGGGCATGCTTCCACCTGAGGATTGAGCAATAATAGTTGCCGGTTTTTCTGGTGCAGGCTTAATAACTGAAACCTTTTTTGCCACCTCCTCTTCTTCCTCTTCTCTCTCTGTAATTTCAAATTTGTGTCCGAAAGCATCTTCCTTTTTGGGAATCTGATTAATCGGTAAAATGCCCGGGGTCACTTTCAAAAAAGGTTCATTTTCGTTCTTTTCCTCCTCATCTTCACCGGAAGAAAACATCCCTGCCGGAATCATTTTCTTTGCAGAAAAATTAAAGGAGGGATTAAATCTCCAGATAATATAACTCAGTAAACTTATTAATAATAATGCGGCTGTTCCGACGTACCCTATTAAATGTTGCAACCACTCATTGATCATATCTCCTACTCTTCCTCCCCAAAAAAACTCTGCACTTGTGGAAGAAGCCTTACCGGCAGAAAAAGGAGTATGCATTAAAAAAGAGGCACAAACACTGATCACAATCAAACCAGCAAGGACATACCGAATATTACGCTTCACCGAAAATATTTTTTTCGGCGCAAATAAATTAACCCCCACGACAAAGAAAAACAGGCAGAATAAATAGGAAGCTACGCCAAAGCCTGATCGGAAAAATAAATCGGAAAAATAAGCTCCTGAAGAACCAAGGGCATTTGACAATTCATGCTCATAACCAGGAAGTAAAATCTTTGCTCCCTGTAATACTTTCGATTGATCTTGTTGCCATGTAAAGAGGTAGGATGTAAATGCTACAAATAAAAGAAAGGAAATTAATATTAAAACGGAGCCCGCGATTTTATGTGACCGCTCATCATGAATTAATTTTTTAACATCTACCTTTTCTATTTTATCCGGTGTCATTTTGGTCGTTGCCGCAGGTTTGCTTTTTTTGCTTTTTTTTGTCGTCGCCATTGGTTGCAAAGATAGAGAAATGAGGTGTTTAAAGAGGAATTCGAGAAAATTTTATGAATTGGGGTAAGGAAGGGTTGAATGCTGCGCGTTGAATACTTCGTGTTGAATGCTGCGCGTTGAATGCTGCGCGTTGAATACTTCGTGTTGAATGCTGCGCGTTGAATACTTCGTGTGGAATATTTCATGTTGAATTTTTCATGTAGAATTTTTTTGGCAGAATGGTTGAATTGTTGAATGGCTAAATGGCTGAAGGGCTAAATTGCTGAAGGGCTAAATTGCCGGCGCATCAAAGCTTCCAGCTTATGGCTGATACCTAATACCTGATACCTTATGGCTGATACCTAATACCTGATACCTGATACCTGATACCTGATACCTGATACCTGATACCTGATACCTGATACCTGATACCTAATACCCAAATACCTACAAAAAAACCTCCTCCATGTTTCCATGAAAGAGGTTTATATAATTTAGAAAAAGTGTGACGATTAATATCCCATGTCACCCATTCCACCTGGCATACCACCCATTTGAGGCATACCACCACCTGATTTTTCAGGCTTGTCACTGATTACACATTCTGTAGTCAACAACATTCCTGCGATAGATGCGGCATTTTCCAATGCGATACGGGTAACTTTTGTAGGATCGATAACACCGGCAGCAAGCAGATTCTCATATACTTCTGTGCGTGCGTTAAATCCAAAATCACCTTTGCCTTCTTTAATTTTTTGAACAACGATGCTTCCTTCAATACCGCTGTTGATAACAATCTGGCGAAGAGGTTCCTCTACTGCACGACGTACAATCTGGATACCGGTCGTTTCGTCATTATTATCACCTTCCAAATTTTCAAGACTTTCGATAGCACGGATGTATGCCACACCACCACCAGGTACGATACCTTCTTCGATAGCAGCTCTTGTTGCATGCAAAGCATCATCAACGCGATCTTTCTTTTCTTTCATTTCTACTTCTGTAGCAGCACCTACATATAATACAGCAACACCGCCACTTAATTTAGCCAGACGCTCCTGTAATTTTTCTTTATCGTAATCTGAAGTTGTGCTTTCGATTTGGGCTTTAATTTGATTTACTCTTGCAGTAATATCTTCTTTTTCACCTTTACCGTCAACAATAGTTGTATTGTCTTTATCAATGCTGATAGCAGCAGCCTGACCAAGATGCGTCAAGTCTACGTTTTCTAATTTATATCCTTGTTCTTCACTGATAACTGTTCCGCTTGTTAGAACTGCTAAATCCTGCAACATTTCTTTTCTGCGATCTCCAAAACCAGGTGCTTTCACTGCGGCTACTTTTAAAGTACCACGCAATTTATTTACAACCAATGTTGCCAACGCTTCCCCTTCCAGATCTTCAGAAATAATCAATAACGGACGACCGCTTTGAGCTACTTTCTCAAGAATATGTAAGATATCTTTCATGGTGGAAATTTTCTTATCATAAATTAATATGTAAGGATTTTCCAAATCCACCTGCATTTTTTCGCTGTTAGTTACAAAGTAAGGAGAAACATATCCTCTGTCGAACTGCATACCTTCTACTACTTCAACAGTAGTATCCGTACCTTTTGCTTCTTCTACAGTGATAACACCTTCTTTGGTTACTTTTATCATTGCTTCAGCAATCAGTTTCCCAATAGAATTATCGTTGTTTGCAGAAATAGATGCAACCTGCTCAATCTTAGCAGTTTCGCTCCCGATTTCCACCGATTGCTTTTTCAGATGTTTGATTACCTCGATAACTGCTTTATCAATACCGCGTTTCAAATCCATTGGATTGGCACCGGCAGCTACGTTTTTCAAACCTTCACTGATGATAGCTTGCGCTAAAACAGTAGCAGTTGTAGTACCATCACCAGCGATATCTGCCGTTTTGGAAGCCACTTCTTTTACCATTTGTGCACCCATATTTTCAATCGGATCTTCCAATTCGATTTCTTTTGCCACGGTTACACCATCTTTTGTAACAGAAGGAGCACCAAATTTCTTTTCGATAACTACATTGCGACCTTTAGGTCCAAGAGTTACTTTTACCGCGTTTGCAAGGGTATCAACACCCTTTTTCATTTTATTGCGGGCTTCAATTTCAAAATATATTTGTTTAGCCATAATAATTGTTATTGATTTTTTTAGGGTAAAAATTAATTAAGTTTAACCAGGATGTCCGAAGCGCGCATGATCAAATAATCTTCGCCTTCAATACTGATTTCAGTTCCGCCGTATTTTCCGTAAAGGATCACATCACCAACTTTTACGTGCATTGGAATAAGCGTTCCTGTTTGGTCAGCATACTTTCCTTTTCCCACAGCAACGACAGTTCCTTTCTGAGGTTTTTCCTGAGCGGTATCCGGAATAATTATTCCGCCGGCACTTTTTTCTTCTGCCGCATTCGGCTTAACAAGAACTCTATCATCGAAGAGTTCAAATTTTTCACTTGACATAATTATTAAATTTATTTAATTTATTGTTAGATTAATACAAACAGGAATAATTGTACCAATTGTCCTAAAAGGTTTAAAATGGCAGATAAAGACCTGTATGGCAGTTTTAAATAAATAATAACAGCCAAAATTTCATTCAATTTAAACCAAGCTGGTTAAGGGACAATTACAGATTTGCTTCCGGGCAATAGAAAAGTTGTTTGATTGCCTGTTTGTCAGAAGAGATTTTATATGAACTTAATCGCTTTTTTTGAAAAGCATTCCGGAGTCGAAGAAACTTTGGTTTTTAAATTCCTTCCGGTTTTTCTATGCGCCATTTTTCTTCCAGCACCTTCCTGTCTATCTCATTTAATTTCGGGGTATCGTAATGTGCTTTAGTGGATTTCTGCCTGAAGGCTTCATATAAAGTAACCGCGCAGGCTACAGAAATATTTAAAGATTTGATGATACCAACCTGGGGAATGATAAAATCCCCATCGGAAAATTTCCTAACATGTTCGCTTACACCAAATGTCTCATTCCCAAATACCAGGGCGATAGAATTCGTTAGTTCCATAGAAAACAATTCATTCGAAGTTTCTGTCAAATGACTTGTATAAATTTTTTCAAACTTATTCCTAACGGCATTAAAACAAATTTCAGCATCTGTAAACTGGTGCACTGTCAGCCACTCAGCCGCGGTAGATGAACTTCTGTAGCCCCATTTTTTATGCGGTGGAATGCGATCGTTTAATATATATACATCCTGGATACCGATGGCATCGCAGGTACGCATCACGGCAGAAACATTATGTGGATCAAAAACATTTTCTAACACGACAGTCAGATCCGGTTGGCGTTTATTTAAAACAGAAGTAAGTCTTTTATATCGGGCAGGAGTCATATTCCACGAAGGGTTTTATTGGGTGCTTCTTTGTTTGAATGGCAAAGAATTTTTTAAATGGAAGCAAATGTAGGTATAATTCGAATTTCCGGAATTGCATGAGAAAGATTGTTCACTTTGAATATAATTTCCACCTGCAAAATTATTTGTTTAAGATTTCCTGCATCAAATCATGTAAAGATATGGCTTCAATATTTTCTAAAAGAGTAAAACGATCTTTTCCGGAGTAAACAACAAAACGCTTGTCGGGTTTCACATCTCCGGATGCAATATGAAAACCTTTAGACAAGGTTGGTACTGAGCTTCGTTTAATTTCGATGATCTATTTTTCGTTTGCAGAAAACTCCAGAATAAGATCTATTTCTGCACCATCAGCCGTACGGTAATAAAACGGAAAAGTTCCGGGAGGAACAACGGACATGATATTTTCAATCACAAATCCCTCCCAACTTCCACCGACTACCGGGTACCCAAGAAGGTCATTATAGTTTAAAATATTGAGTAATGCATGTGTAATTCCACTATCCCTTATATACACTTTAGGTGACCGCACCAACCGTTTTCCAATGTTGAATGTCCAGGGTTGCAAACGCCTTACAAGTAGCAAGTCCGTCATCAAATCAAGATAGCGGCTTACCGTAACACTGGAAACTTCGAGGTTTCTGGCAAGCTGAGAAGCGTTTAATACAGCACCCTGATTATGTGCCAACATAGTCCAAAAGCGTTCAAGAGTTTGAGCCGGAATTCTGGGACCTAATTGTGGTATATCCCGTTCCAGATACGTTTTTATAAAATCGCGTTCCCAATTCAAACTTTTTAAATCTGAATCAGAGAGCAGACTTTCGGGAAAGCCTCCTCTCAACCATAATTGATTCTGTTTCACTGAATCAATACCGGCAAATTCCAATTGATCAATTCCGTGAAGTTCCAGATAAGCAATACGCCCTGCGAGAGATTCACTTGATGTTTTTAATAGATCAATTGATGCAGAACTCAGAAATAAAAACTGGCCTGTTTTCCAAATGGAATGTAACAATATCCCGGACCTTTTCAAGGTCAAGATTATTTTCAAGATCAAGATATTCACAAGGAAAAGATTCACCGATATCCAGTGCCAGCGTCGTTTTACCAACCTGCCTTGGTCCTATTAAAGCAACAGCTGAGCTTCTTTTGAGCGCTTCCATTACGTTCACTCCGGGTCTCCTTTTAATCATTGATACATATTTAATATGGAGTATCAGATATACACATAAATCTATAACAACCCCGTAAATTTAATATTGCATATTAAATTTACGGGGTTGTTATCTAATTATCTCTAAAAAATTGAGTTATACATTAAATTAAAAGGCTGATTTCAACAAAAATTGAAATCAGCCTTTTAAGAGAAAGATCTTTACAATTACTGTGGGCTAAGATACTGCGCATAAGCATATCCTTCCACACCATCATCTGTTCTGATCAACCACCATTGGTCGTTTGGTTTACTTAATAAAGTTACAATAGAATCATGAGCGGCTTTTCCGGCAATTGGCTGGTCAGTACCTGGTCCTTTACGAACATTCAAATTAGTACTATCGGTCGTCACCTTCGCTTTTGTTCCGGTTCCGGCTGCAACATTTACATTCATAACCAAATCCCCCGAGCGAAAATCAGGATCTATTTTACCATAGATTTCCCATAATTTATCTTTTGCTTCGCCACTGGGAGCTTCTCCGTTTATGTGTAGAACATTCCCCTCTTCACTTACCTGGAGATTACTAACACCCGCAGCATTTGCGGAATCAATAATCTCTTTATATTTTTCTTGTAATTCCATAATTTAAATTATTTTAAGGTTAACTGATTGTTGATTTTTGTTGGTTTAAGAGAATTCAGACTCTGCATTAATTTCGGCAGATCTGATCTTTTCAAAGTTCCTGTCAAAGTAATTTCGCTGCCATTCACTGTTGCAGTTACAGTTGGAAAATCCTTTGTTGCATCTGTTACACCTTGAGATATATCACTTGTAACTGGTGCAGGTGGTGGGGGGGGCGGGGCCATTACAGTCGTATTATTTACAACAGACTTTACGCCTTTTACATCTTTTGCTGCATTTTCTGCCTCTGTGCGGGCAGCTTCATCTTTTAACTCTCCGGACAAGGTGGCAACACCTTTATCGACGGTGGCAGTTGCACCAGACAATTCAGGAGTTGCAGCAAATTTCTCTGTGATTTTAGACTGAACGTCCGAATCTTTAGGAGAGCAGCTAAAAAATAAGATGGATGCCGAAAGGAAAACGGCCAGAAATGTTTTCGTCAATTTCATTTTATTAGTTTTTAAGTTTATAATGATCTAAATCTATAACAAAAATGTTTCCAAAGAAAAAAAAACTACTATGAAAATATCAGCAGATCAAAAGGAAAATGTGGGTTCTAGTTAAAAAAACGGGTTTCTCTTTATAAACAACCCAATATTCCTCCATCAACGGGTAAATTTATTCCCGTAATGTAGGACGCGGAGGGCGAACATAAGAAAGCAACAGCGGCACCAAAGAGTTCCGGTTGACCAATTTCACCAAGTGGGATCTGAGCTTTTATTTTTTCTTCGATAATTTTTTCATTTATTCCGGAAGACGCTGCTTTATTTTTAATAATCGAATTATACCGCGCAGTACGGGTATAACCAGGCAAAACATTATTCACCGTGATCCCAAATTCTCCTAATTCATTGGCAAGGGTTTTCGACCATAATGCCACAGCCCCACGAATAGTATTGGAAACTGCCAGACCAGCAATAGGCTCTTTGACAGAAATGGAGATTATATTAATGATTCGTCCAAAACCACTGGCTTTCATAGAAGGCAACACAGATTGCACCAATAGCTGGTTACAGATCAGATGGCTTTGGAATGCACTGATAAAATCATCGGCCGTAGCATCCATGGCATTACCACCCTTTGGGCCGCCCGTATTATTGACTAAAATATTAACCGTATTCCCTTCACCTAAAAATTCTTTCACAACATGCTCAACCTGCTCCGGAAATTGAAAATCTGCTACAAGGTGATGATGCTTTTGACCTTTACTTTGATCCAGTTTCTTCAAAGCTTCTTTTAAGTTTTCTCCATTCCTGGAAAGTAAGATCACATCGGCACCTAATAGGGAAAGTTCAATAGCTGATGCCAGTCCCAGCCCTTGGGTGCTTCCGCAAACAAGTGCTTTTTTATTGGATAGATCTAAATTCATAATGATAGATTTTTTATTTCGAAATTATGCAAATGGAAGCAAAGCTTAACCTCTTCTTCCGATGTAGAATGGGTTTGAGTTCAAAAAGGTGGAAAGATTTTTATAAATTTCAAAGTTATAAGAAAAGAGCTTTGATCTTGGAAAATAGAAAACAGTTTAAATAATTACAACTTAGACCCTAACTTTAGGGTGGCCGCTTTTTGCACCGGACAATACATTCAATTACAAAGTTTTACCTGTAGGTTTTGGGGATTATTTGTTTCAACCTAAACCTTCAATTATTTAAAATTAAGCATCAATAAAAATGGAGAAAAATACAGACGTGATCATAATTGGAGGAGGGCTTGCCGGCCTGGTGGCAGCTAATGAAATCATTGAGAAAGGTAAGCGTGTAATTATTGTAGATCAGGAACCCGTGCAAAGTTTGGGAGGGCAGGCATTTTGGTCCTTTGGTGGTTTATTTTTAGTGAATTCCCCTTTACAAAGAAGATTAGGAATTAAAGATAGTTACGAATTAGCCCTGGCTGACTGGATGGGCACGGCAGGTTTTGACCGGAAGGAAGATTACTGGCCACGTAAATGGGCAGAAGCTTATGTTGGTTTTGCCGCAGGAGAAAAATATTCATGGCTTCGAAAAAAAGGAATCCGTTTTTTCCCCATTGTAGGCTGGGCAGAGAGAGGTGGGTATGGCGCGATTGGCCATGGAAATACCGTTCCAAGATTTCACGTAACCTGGGGTACCGGTCCCGGAATTATTGCTCCTTTTGTACATGGAGTAATAGAAGCTGAAAAAAATGGACTACTCCAGATAAAACCCCGGCACCGGGTGAATGATTTACTTGTTTCGAATGGAAAAATAACGGGTGTTTCCGGTTCTGTTCTGGAAGAAAGTGCTGTACAAAGAGGAGAGAAAAGTTCGGAGAATATAATCGGAGATTTCTCTTTCAATGCAAATGCAGTGATCATTGCATCCGGCGGTATAGGAGCAAATCATGAACTTGTCCGGAAAAACTGGCCAACAAGATTGGGGAAAGCTCCCGCCAAATTGCTTTCCGGCGTACCGGAATATGTGGATGGACGAATGCTTGCCATCGCACAAAATGCCGGCGGAAATATTATCAATCCAGATCGCATGTGGCATTATACAGAAGGAATAAAAAACTGGAATCCGATCTGGAAGGACCATGGAATAAGAATTCTTCCTGGTCCGTCATCCATGTGGTTTGATGCGTTGGGAAATCGATTGCCTGTGCCACTCTTTCCGGGATTTGATACCTTAGGCACGCTGGATTATATCATGAAAACAGGTTATGAATATTCCTGGTTAATCTTAAATCAAAAAATAATTAAAAAGGAATTTGCCCTTTCGGGATCAGAACAGAATCCTGACCTCACAAATAAAGATTACAAACAGGTATTGGGAAGAGCTTTTGGTAAAAAAGCTCCTGCACCTGTGGAAGCATTCAAGGAACATGGGGAAGATTTTATTGTAAAAAATAATTTGCAGGATTTAGTGATTGGCATGAATCACCTATCCGAAGGAGTGCAACTTGATTATGAAAAAATTAAGGCTGAATTAATTGCCCGGGACATGCAAACAGATAATAAATTTTGTAAGGATATGCAGGTAACAGCTATTCGCGGTGCAAGAAATTATATCGGAGATAAATTGATAAGAACCGCTCCCCTGCACAAAATACTGGATCCGGCTGCCGGTCCGTTGATCGCAGTAAAGATCCACATACTTACCAGGAAAACATTGGGTGGACTGGAAACAAATTTAAGCGGACAGGTGATTTCTACAGATGGAAATCCGATAGAAGGTTTGTATGCAGCAGGTGAGGTGAACGGGTTCGGTGGTGGTGGAATGCATGGCTACCGTGCACTGGAAGGATCTTTTTTAGGAGGATGTATTTTTTCCGGAAGAATTGCAGGAAGAACAGCGGCTGAAAATGGATAGAATAGAAAAGGGTTTATATAAATTCCCCTAACCAGCTAAACTGTGCTTCCGCTATGATCGCTGATTTGGGAGTGTACAAAACGGTTAAAGGATTCTTCATCGATTTCTTTTGAGGAACTTATTTCCCCCTGGATGATCCGGTTATTTTTAAAATCAATGGTAAGAATTGTATCCTTCAGAACAACATTCTCTAACGTATTCCATTCTATTTCGCGATTTGGAAAATTTGTTTTCAGTATCCCTTCTTTTTTAAAAAGGAAAATGATTTTTTGCATTGCCATCTGGTAAACAATTCCCAGAACCAAACAAAGTCCGGTGAGAAGATAATTCTGTAATCCCAACCAGCCAACACCAAGAATGAAAAATAAATAGCCATTGTCATCAAACAAAAACACTGCTTTATGTTTTTTCCGACGATATAAACGGATGAGTAAATAAACGCAGACAAGAATAATTGCACCAAATGCTTCTACAAACCAATCATTATAAAATAATAAAAAGGAAAAGCCTGCCAAACCGATCACTAAAGCGAACCAGTTATAAAGACGATACGAATTTTTCTTTTCATTCTTTATTTCAATCTCAAACTGTTGCATGCTTCAGGTTTGAGGCAATTAAGAGATTACATAATTTAAACAAAATCCTCGCACCAACATTTTCATCCCATTCATTTGTACTGGTACCAACTTCATTTAAATCGAAGCCGATCAGTTCACGTCCACTTTCGAGTACTTTTCTAAATAGGTAATAAACTTGTTGTGTTTCAAACCCGCCCTGAACTGGTGTACCTGTATTCGGACAAAGTTTTGGATCCAGGCCATCTATGTCAAAACTGATATAAACTTTTTGCGGTAATTTGCTAACAATATCATCGGTTATTGACTTCCAGGTTTCACCTTCATAACCGCGTTCCTTGATATCTCTATCATAAAAAGTAGTGATTCGACCATTGCTGTTCTTACTATATTCCATTTCCCCAAGAGAATAATCGCGTGTACCAACCTGTACCAATTTTACCAGTTCCGGAATTTCTACTAACGCATTATACATAATAGACGCGTGAGAATATTTCAAAGCTTCATAAGCTTTCCGCAGATCAGCGTGGGCATCTATTTGTAAAATTCCAAATTCACCATGTTTTTCTGCAATAGCTTTATAATAGCCTAAAGGCGTGCTATGGTCTCCACCTACCAGGCCAACAAGTTTTCCTGCGTTTAATAATTCTTTTGTTTGTTCGTACACCCATTCATTTAAGAATTCAGCGCCGGCATTTAAGTCCTTGAGCACTTTACACATAAACTTATTGTTCTGGACCAGTTCCCCTTCGGATATATAATTAATATACAATTCAGCTTCTTTGCGTAAATAATCACTTTTTTGAAGGACACTTTTATTCATATCGCGCATAAATATCCCATGCTTCCATCCATCCTGAATATCATCATCTGAAAGATCAACCTGTAAACTTGCTTTAAATATATGTTCCGGGGCACGGGCTGTACCTGCTCCATAACTTACTGAAACTTCCCAGGGTACAGGAAGTAATACCACTTTTGCTTCTTCTTCAGAAAAAGGAAGTCCAAATATATTATTATTCGGATTTCCAACAGAGTTCGGATCAAAGTTTTCAAGTGTTGACATGGGTTATTATTTTTTTTAGGACGGCAAAGGTAGGGAAAAATGGGTGTCAGGTATCAGGTATCAGGGGTGCATTTCAAATTGTCGCGGGTTGGTGGGGATTGCTATGGAAAAAACAAATCTTTTTTAGGCTGCTTTTTTATAGTTGTCCACATACATTTTCTGGTTATTCACAACCGCCGCTGCTCTAAGTACAATTTTATTGCTT